>JAZREF010000026.1:0-147655 GCA_045660625.1 Acutalibacteraceae bacterium | reverse complement strand
ATTACGCAGACGGCGTATTTTTGCCCTTTTGCGGGATGTGACGAATCGTGTCTTGGTGAATCGCCCGTACTTATGGTATAATATCCCCGATGAAAGGGTGCTGATTATGGAATTTTACGAAAAATTGCAAGCTTTGCGCCGTCAGCGTGGTATCACCCAGGAGGAATTGGCTCAGGCACTGTACGTCTCCCGCACCGCCGTGTCCAAGTGGGAGTCGGGTAGGGGATACCCCAGCATCGACTCGCTGAAGGCTATCGCCGCCTACTTTGCGGTGACGGTGGACGATCTTTTGTCCTGCGACGAGGTGCTCACCATCGCCGCAGACGACCAAAAGCAGACCAAATCCCAGACCTGCGACCTGATTTTCGGCCTGCTTCACCTCAGTACGGCACTCCTATTTGTGTTGCCCTGCTTTCGCCAGACGGTGGAGGGGGTACTGCAGGAGGTGTCGTTGCTATCCCTTACCGCTGTGGCGCCCCATACCCGCGCCGTTTACCTGGCGGTGGTGCTGGCGAGTGTGGTGGTGGGCGTATTGCTGCTCAGCCTCACGCACTGCCGCCGCCCTCTGTGGTTGCGGGTCAAGCAACCGCTGGCGTTGGCGGTGTCCGCCGTCGGCGTGCTGGTCTTTATCCTTGGCACCCAGCCCTATGCGGCGGCGTTGACCTTTGTGTTCCTGACCATACAGGTCTTATTGTTGCTCAAGCGGTGACGACACCCCTCGTGTCGCTGTTGTGACGCCCCGTTTCTTGCGTCGGGCGTCCCTTGCCTCCATACTGTGTGCATAAACACGTGGGAGGTATCGATATGAAGAAGAAATGTGGTCACGCCGCCGGCTGGTTGGCGGCCTTTATACTGTGGACGGTGGCGGTGCGCGCGGTGGATGTGTCACCCATCGGACCCAACGGCTCGTCCGTAGGCTTTGCCACCCTCAACGGTTGGTTCCATCGCCTGACCGGCGTGCATATGGCACTCTATACCCTCACCGATTGGTTGGGTCTGGTGCCGGTGGCGGTGTGTGTCGCCTTTGCGCTACTTGGCCTATATCAGTGGATCCGCCGCCGCTCTATTCGCGAGGTAGACGCCGACATTCTGCTGCTTGGCGGGGTTTACGCCGTCACCATCGCGGCGTATCTGCTCTTTGAGTCGGTGGTGGTCAACTACCGCCCCATCCTCATCGAGGGGCGCCTGGAGGCTTCCTATCCGTCCTCTACTACTTTGCTCACACTGTGTGTGATGTCCACGGCGTGGATGCAGCTGCGCCGTCGGATGCGCCACGGTGCGTGGCGGCGGGTGATGTTGTGCGTCGTAGCCCTATTTACCGCCTTTATGGTGGTCGGACGCCTGCTTTCCGGCGTCCATTGGCTCACCGACATCATCGGCGGAATCTTGCTCAGCACCGCTTTGGTGGCGTGGTATCGTTGTTTTGAAAAGAAATGATAAAAACACCGTCTGTTTTCCACAGACGGTGTTTTCTTATCTTTTATCTTCTCTTATAAAGGGCGCTTTGACCTCTTCACTCAGCAATTCTTTATACAGATGCGGGCGGCGGTAGGCGTTTCCGTGCACCTCGCAGGCGCGGTATTCGCGCAGCAGATCCAAATCCACCTCGGCCACGCAGATGCCCTCTTCTTCGTCGGCTTGCAGGATACACATATCCCGAAATCCCTCCCAGTGGGGGAGATAGGCCACCCCGTCAAAGACGGAGGAGCCGCCGTTGCAGTCGGGCACCGTGGCGGGATAGTTGCAGGTGGCGATGGTCATCATATTCTCGAATGCGCGACCGCGCAGCTGACTCAGGCGGTTCAGTTCCATCGGGCAGGCGTTGGGTACTAACACCACTTCTGCGCCTTTTAGCATCAGCAGACGGGCACTCTCGGGGAATTCGCGGTCGTAGCAGATCATCGCTCCTACCTGCACCTCGCCCTTGGCGGTGTCCAGGGCGGTGACGAAGAACTCGTCGCCCGGCGTCAGGTCTTTTTCTGCGCCGAAATCGCAGGTGTGCACCTTGGCATACACCATTTTGCGCTGACCAAAGCGGTCAAATAGCACCATGGTGTTCCGCGGCTTCGGCTCGTAGGCTTCCAGCAGCGTGACGGCAATCGCCATATCCAATTCCGCCGCCAACGCCCCAAATTCCGCCACAAACGCGCCGTCAAGTTCGATGGCTTTACACAGCCATTCCGCAGGCTGAGGCTCGCAAATGTCGTATCCGCAGCTCCACATCTCGGGAAACAGGGCGATATCCGCCCCCAGTTTCTTGGCGCGGCGGCAGGCGGCGATGCCTTTCTCCAAATTGCCTTCCAAACTGCCGGTGGGAGCAATTTGCAGCAGGGCAATTTTTAGCACGTTCATCGAATCACCTCATAGATGTCCGCGATGCTGTCCACCGCCCAGGTGGGTTTCACGTCGCTCTGCTCCCACACCTCACGGGTGGTCTCGCCGCTGAATACCAGAATGGTGTCGATGCCGGCGTTGACGCCGCAGGCCACGTCGGTGTAGATGCGGTCACCGATCATCACCGTCTCCTCAGGCTTGGCGCCCCATTTGGCCATCGCCAACTGCGCCATAGCCGGCTCAGGCTTGCCGATGAAATAGGGCTTTCTCCCCGTGGCGCGCCACAGCATCTCGCAGACGCATCCGCAATCCGGCACGTAGCCGTAGGCGGTGGGGCAGACCCAGTCGGGGTTGGTGGCCAGATAGGTCACGCCGCGCCCCAGCAGGATGCAGGCGTCCTCCAGCTTTTGGAAGGTCAGTTCGCTGTCGTTGCCCATCAGCAGGCAATCCACGTCATCCTCCAGGCGGTCGGTGATAGGGAATCCGGCCTCCGCCAACTCCTGACGGAAGGCGGCGGTGCCGGCGGCATAGATTTTCTTGCCGTGGTAATTCTCCTTCAGATACACGCAGGTGGCCATCGTGGAGGTGAAGAAATCCTCCTCGGTGGCGGGGATGCCCAGTCGCGCCAGCTTCTCAATATACACCTTCACACTTTTGGAAGAGTTGTTGGTCAGGAACAGATACCGCCCGCCGGCCCTTTGAATGGCATTCAAGAAGTCGATGGTGCACTCGAATAGGTTATCATCCAGGTATAGAGTGCCGTCCATATCCAATAAATACAGTTTTTTCTCTTTCAGGCGTTGCATATCGTCGCCTCCTTTTTCGCCAGTATACCACATTTTTGACCCCGGTGCAACAAAAAACGCCATCCGTTTGGATGGCGTTTTGCTTATAGGAAGAAGAATTTGGCTGCCACGGTCATCACCGCGAGGAATCCTGCGTTGATACCCGTAAACATCCAGAAATACTTTTTGCTGTGACCGGGATACAGGATGCGGAATTCGCTGAAGGTGATGAGACTGGCCAGGGAGGCGATCAACGTACCTGTGCCGCCGATGTTGACGCCCAGCAGCAGGGCGCGGTAATCTTCGGTGAAGCGGGACAGCAGGATGGCGGTGGGCACGTTGCTGATGCCCTGACAGGACAACACAGAGACCAGCAACGTATCTTTTGCCAACAAATTGGATACCAATTCGTTGATGGCGTCGATGCGGGCTAGGTTGCCTGCGAAGATGAAGAAGAAAAAGAAGGTGCCCAGCAGGCCATAATCCACCATCAGCAACGCCTCGCGGTCTGCCCACAGGAGAACACCCGTAATCAGCACCAGACCGACCCAGTAGGGGATGAGGCGGAACACGATGAGCAGCGACATGGCAAACAAGGCCAGATACAGTACCGTCCGCTTTTTGCTCAGCCGCTCTTTGAATTTGTCGTTGATGGTCAGCGCGATGGGCTTAATCGGCAGACAGCACAGAGCCAGTAGGGAGATTGCCAGCAGAAACGGCGGCAGCATAATGGCGCAGAATTCTCCCGTGGGGATCTCGAAATGGGAGTAAAGATACAGATTCTGCGGATTGCCGAAGGGGGTCAGCATACCGCCCAGGTTGGCGGAGATGTTCTGCAAGATGAACAGATAGGCCATATATTTTTCCTGCTTGGTCACCGACAGAGCAAAGTAACCCAGGGGCAGGAAGGTGATCAGCGCCATATCGTTGGCGATGAGCATGGATCCGATAAAGGTGATGGCGATCAGCAGCAGGAACAAACTCCGCAGATTGCCCGATATGCGCACCAGACGACGCGCAACGATGGTAAAGAATTTGATGTTGCGCAGCGCGCACACCACCGCCAGCGTCAGAAATAGGCAGGCCAGCGTTTTCCAATCGAAATAACCGAGGTATTCGCCGTCAGGCGGAACGAAGCAGCAGGTGATTGCCGCCGCCACTGCTGCCACGCAGAATACGATATTCTTTTTGCACCAGCGCAGTGCCGCCATCGTCATCCCTCCTTGTTTTTTACACCGTTTGCCATCATACACCAAATCGCGCCAAAGCGCAAGCAAAATTTTCTTGCTATCGGTAGCAATGTGTGATAGCATAGAGGATAAGGAGGGTTGTCTATGAATTCGATGTTGTTTAAGCGCGTTGCGGCGCTGTTGTTTGCCTTGTGTATGCTCCCCTTGGCCGCCTGTGGCCAATCGGCTTCCGATGAGGGCACCGAGCCGGCGGGTTCCGTTGTTTCCACCACCGCAACCACCACCACGGTGGCATCGACTACGGACACGACCACCACGGTCACGACCACTACGACCACCACCACCGTGGCTGAAACGACGGTGACCACCACGACCACCACCATCATTCCCACCACGACCACGACCCAGGCGCCTACTACCACCACTACGGCTAAGCCGCAGAAGCAGTGGGAACTCTACTGGTCTGACGAATTTGACGGCAATAGTTTGGATACGTCTAAGTGGAACATCGAGCTTGGCACCAACGGCGAAATCGTCAAGAAGGCGGAGAACGTCAAGATAGAGGACGGCAACTGCGTCATCACCGTCCGCCGCGACGATTCCACCCCCGGCTTTGACTATTCCAGCGCCTACGTCACCACGGCCAATAAGTTCAGTTTCTGCTTTGGTCGCTTGGAGTTCCGCGCTAAACTGCCCACGGGGCAGGGCATGTGGCCTGCACTGTGGACGCTGGGCGATAACTATCTCACCATCGCCAACGACGAAAAGGCCTGGCCTCTGTGCGGCGAAATCGATGTAATGGAGCTGGTGGGCTCTTCCGACCCGCAGAACCCCTTCTCTAACAAGAAGATTATGGGCACCCTCCACTGGGGCCCCGATCGCGACAGCCACGAGCAGGCGCACAAGGCGTTGTTCCTCGCCGATTCGCCCTCTGACGACTACCATATCTACGCCGTTGAGTGGGATGTGGACGAGATGGTCTGGTTTGTGGACGACCGCGAGTATATGCGGGTATCGCTGGACGACCCCGATATGGGTATGGCCTTTATGCAGAAACATTGGATCATTATGAATATCAATCTCTACGGCCACGACGACACTACCCCCGACGAGGCACAGATGTACGTGGACTACGTCCGTGTGTATAAGGAAAAGAAGTAATGGAAAAAGCCACCTCTGTGAAAGAGGTGGCTTTTTTGTGTGATGTAGGAGAGACTCTGAACTCCGTCGGTTGCTGACGCAACCTTCTGTTATTTGCCTGCGGCAAATAAAGTTTGTTCGAGGCATCGCCCACCACAACAAAGAAAAAAGGCATCCCAGAAGGGATGGTGCGTAGAATGACTCGAACTCCGGTTTTGCGCCAAGTTAGTGCTTGTCGTAGGTTGTTGCACGCAAAACCTCAGCATTGCTGGCGCAATGCGAGAGTTTGTCGTATCAGCTATTCAACAAAGAAAAAGACCATCCCAAAAGGGATGGTCTTTTTCTTGGCGGAGTAGGAGAGACTCGAACTCTCGCGCCGGTTACCCGACCTACGCCCTTAGCAGGGGCGCCTCGTCACCAACTTGAGTACTACTCCGTATGTCGCAAAATCGGGTGTGGTGAGCAGCCGATTGTAGCCGATTAAGTTGTCAAAAAAGTGTGGCGGAGAGGAAGGGATTCGAACCCTTGGCTCTTTCGAGTCACCGGTTTTCAAGACCGGCTCCTTAAACCGCTCGGACACCTCTCCGTACAGTCAACGCAGACTATTTTAGCATTGTACACATCGTTTGTCAAGACCCAAGAAACAAATTCGAAAAACTATTTTGAAAAATTTTTAAAAAGTTGTCGTTTTTGCCTTGACAAGTGCGGACAAATTTATTATAATGGCTAAGCGCTCAAGAGAGCGCCACATTGACAGCTTGGAGAAGTCGCGTAGCTGGTCGAGCGCGCACGATTGGAAATCGTGTAACTGTTAAAAGCAGTTCGAGGGTTCGAATCCCTCCTTCTCCGCCAAACAAAAAGGACACCCGATGGGGTGTCCTTTTTGTTTTGTGTAGATGCGTGGGTGAGCAGAAACCTCGTTAGTTTGCGCCAAGCAAACTATAGAAGGTTGCGTCAGCAACCGACGGGGTTCAGAATCCCTCCTTCTCCGCCAAACAAAAGAGGCATCACCGCAAGGTGGTGTCTTTTTTGTTTTATGGGGTGGGAGCCGTGAGAATCCTCTTTATTTTGAGCATTAGCGAAAAATAACAACGAGATCGACAAAGTCGATCTCGGGGGTTCAGAATCCCTCCTTCTCCGCCAAACAAAAAGGACACCCGATGGGGTGTCCTTTTTGTTTTATCTGTGACGAAAGTGCCCGAAAGTTTCTTGTTTTCGATCAATAGGTGGCCCCGTTGTGCGGAAACTCTTATTAATCCTCTGAAACAAAACCAAGGTAAATCCTATGCTTTTTCGACATAAAAAGTCACCTCTTGACTTCTCTTGCCAAAAGGGGTACAATGCCGCATAAGGAGATGACAAAATGATTATCGAATGGTTTAATTTTTGGTATTTCTTTTGGTTGATTTTGGCCGCCGGTTCTTTGTTGGGATTGTATTTCGGTCTGTGCAAATGCAGCGTGAAGGTGCAGAAGACTGTTTTGTTTTCCCTTTTGGCACTCGGTTTGCTTTTGCATTTTCTGAAGGTGTACATTCCGCCGTACAGCACGGACGAGGCACGTATGTTGCGGGATAGTTGGTTCGTAAATATTTGCGGTGCTAACATTGCGTTGTTCCCGTTCTTGTTCTTCTCGAAGAACCCCAAGGTGAAAGATTATATGTTCTACATCGGTGTTCTCAGCGGTTTTATTGCTCTCTTCTATCCGCAAGAGCCGATGGCAAAGGTGGATCAGCTCGCCGATCAGCTGGATATTATCCGTTTCTACTATCACCACTGGATGGTGATGGCAGTGCCGATGCTGATGGTGTTGTTAGGTCAGCACAAGTTGTCTTATAAGCGTGTGCACTGGGTACCTGCCGGATTGCTGTTGCTGATGCTGTTCATTATCCTCAATCAGGTGTTCCAGATGGAGCTGGGCTTCATTCCGTTGCGCTCTGCCGATTTCTTTAATATCAACATTAAAAATTCGTCTTATATTTGGGGTCCCGATTTGCCGGATCCCATTGGCAAATTCTTCTCACTGTTCACACCCGAGTTCTTCCGCACGGTGCCCGTGGGTGAGTTTGCGGGACAGGAGAAATATTGGCCTTGGTTCTGGATGATCGTGCCCTGCTACGTGCTGGTGACTCCGTTGTCTTTCTTGATCAGTATGATCTTTGACGGCAAGTCTTTTGTGCGCGATGTCAAGAATCTGCCGAAGCGTTTGTCTAATAAGTCTGCTGTTGCTGCCTAAACTATCTTACGCTAAAAACTCGCATCCATCCGGATGCGAGTTTTTTTGTAAAGTCTTGTTTAGATTTGTTGAAAAACTTGCGTTTTGTATCTAAGTATGATATAATTGCAATGTGTTTTCTGTATAAGTAATGTTTAAAGAAAGGGGGAGATCGCCGATGAATAAGAAATGGTTGCGTTTTCGTCACCGCGTGGTGCGCAGCATTGTGTATCTCATCCTCGGCCCCTATTCCTATATCCGTTACCGCATTCGGGTGGATAAATTCAAAGAGCAGGAGAAGCGTCCTTACCTGATTTTGATCAACCACCAGACGCCCTTCGACCAGTTCTTCGTGGGTATGTCCTTCCGCGGCCCGGTGTACTACCTGGCGTCGGAGGATCTGTTCTCCAACGGCTGGGTGTCTTCGCTGATTCGCTGGCTGGTGGCCCCCATCCCGATTAAGAAGCAGACCACCGATATGACCGCGGTGAAGAATTGCATCCGCGTGGCCCGCGAGGGCGGCACCATCGCCATCGCACCGGAGGGCAACCGCACTTACAGTGGTAAGACCGAATATATGAGCCCCGCCATCGCCGGCCTGGCTCGCAAGCTGGGTCTGCCCATCGTACTCTACCGCATCGAGGGCGGCTACGGCGCCCAGCCCCGCTGGAGCGACGTCATCCGCCGCGGTAAGATGCACTCCTACGTCTCCCGCGTCATCCAGCCTGAGGAATACGCCACCATGACCAACGACGAACTCTTTGCCGTCATCGAGAAGGAATTGTACGTCAACGAGGCGGTGGCCGACCGCGAATTCCTGTCCTCCAAGCGCGCCGAGTACCTGGAGCGCGCCATCTACGTGTGTCCCGATTGCGGCCTTTCCACCTTCGAGAGCCACGGCAACGAGATGACCTGTAAGCAGTGTGGCCTGACCGTCCATTACGGCACGGATAAGCGCCTGAGCGTGGAGGGCCGCGCATTCCCCTTCGAGTTTGTTAACGATTGGTACGAGTACCAGGAGGATTTCGTCAACGCCTTGGATTTGACCGCGATGACCGACGAGCCTCTGTACACCGAGTCCTCCGACCTCTACGAGGTTATTATCAACCACCGCAAGAATCTGCTGTGCCAGAGTGCCACCATCCGCCTGTACGGCGACCGCGTGGTGGTCAGCGGCGACGGTATCGATACGCTGACCTTCCTCTTTGAGGAGACCAAGGCGGTGACGGTGCTGGGCCGTAACAAGCTGAACATCTACCACGGCGACATCGTGTACCAGTTTAAGGGCGTGAAGCGATTCAACTCCCTGAAATACGTCAATTTCTTCCATCGCTATAAGAATATCACCCGTGGCGCCGCCGACGTCACCTTCCTGGGCGTGTAATCACAACGGAAAATCATCAGAATGGAACTGCGCACCGTCGCAGCCCCTGACAAGGAGGTTCATTATGCGCGAGTTTGTGGCCTACTTATTAAGCGAAAATCATTCTAAGTTTGAGATCGATCTGTTCGATGTCTGGCATTTTCTGTATTTAGGCGTCGTGTTTGGCGGCGTTATCCTGCTGGCCTTCCTGTGGCGGCACAAGTCCGCGGAATCCAAGGATCGTCTGCTGCAGGTGATGGCCTACCTGACCATTGGCCTGTACGTTTTGGATTTCTTCTGTATGCCCTTGTCCGATAGTTACAGCGGCATCAGCCAGGATAAGCTCCCGTTCCACATCTGTACCCTGATGGGCGTGTTCGTGCCCTTTGTCCAGTTCAATCCCCGCTTCGCCCCGATTAAGAAGGCGGTGGTGGTGTTGGCGGTGACCTCGTCGCTGATGTGGATGTGCTATCCCGGTTCGGCGCTGGGCGAAATTCCGCCATTCTGTTATAAGGTGTTCCAGACCTTTATGTTCCACGGCGTGTTGTTTGCCTGGGGCGTCCTGCATTTGGCACTGGACGTGATTCGCCTGCGCTGGCGCACCATTTGGCACGAGTTTGTGGGCGTGCTGGTGATTTTGGCCTGGGCGTCTCTGGGCAACGCCATTTATGAGGATCAGAACTGGTTCTTCATTGAGAGCAGCATTTTTCCCTTCCTCAAGGATGAGGTGATGCCTCCCGTGGTGGTGTTCTGCGTATGCGGTAGCACCTTTGTGGTGTATTGCCTCTATTTCGGTATCCGCGCCCTGCTGACTCGCTCGGATAAGAAGGATGCATTGGTTATGGCTTAAATAAAAAGAGCACTCCGCGAGGAGTGCTCTTTTTTTATTTCTTCTTGCGACTGTATCGGATGAATTTGTCTTTTTTCGGCTTGCCGCCATTGCGGTTGCCGTGGACGCCTACGGGGGCGCGGTTGGCAGAAGCTGCAGGCTTGTCGGGGGCCACCAAGCAGTTGGGGCCGGTGCCGATGAGGTCGTGGCGACCTGCCTTCTTCAGCGCGGCCAGCACCAGTTGGCGATTCTCGGGGCGGTAATACTGCAGCAGTGCTCGCTGCTCCGCCTTCTCCTGCGGGGTGCGGGGCACGTACACCGGCTCCAGCGTCACAGGATCCAGTCCCGTGTAGAACATCGCGGTGGAAATCGTACCCGGGGTGGGGTAGAAGTCCTGCACCTGCTCGGGGTGGAGTCCTTCTTTCTTTAGGAAACGCGCCAGCTTAATGGCATCGTTGACCGTGCTGCCGGGGTGGGAGGACATCAAGTAGGGGACGAGATACTGCTTTTTGCCCTCACTCTTGGTCAGTTCATAGAAGCGATCCTTGAACTTCTCATACACCGTGAAGGAGGGCTTGCCCATATATTTCAGCACGCGATCGGACACGTGCTCGGGTGCCACCTTCAGCTGACCGCTGACGTGGTGGCGGATGAGTTCCTTGAAGAATCGCTCGTCGGGGTCGGCGATGACGTAGTCAAAGCGGATGCCCGAGCGGATAAACACCTTCTTGACACCCGGCACCTGCCGCAGACGGCGCAGCAGGGTCAGATAATCGTCGTGGGTCACCTTCACCGCAGGACACATCGTCGGCGCCATACACTTTTTATCCTTGCAGGCGCCGCGCTTGAGCTGTCCGTCGCAGGCAGGCTGGCGGAAGTCGGCGGTGGGACCACCCACATCGTGGATATAGCCCTTAAAGTCGGGCATCTTGGCGATTTTTTGCACCTCCGACACCACCGAGTCGTGGCTGCGGGAGGAGATGATGCGCCCCTGATGATAGGCTAGAGCGCAGAAATTGCAGTTGCCGATGCATCCACGGTTGTGGATGACCGAGAATTTCACCTCTTCGATGCCGGGCACACCGCCATCGGCCTCGTAGATGGGATGATAGTCCCGCATATAGGGCAGGGCGTAGGTGGCGTCCATCTCCTCAGTGGTGAGAGGCATGGAGGGCGGATTCTGCACCAGAATCTTATCGCCGTGGCGCTGGATGACCACCTTGCCGCGGATGGGGTCGTGCTCCTCCTGCTGGATGCGAGTGGAGATGGCGTACTGCCGCTTACCGCTGTCGGTGGGTTCCTTGACCAGCTCATAGGACGGACACTCCGCGCTGGCGCAGGGCACGTAATCGGCGGCGTCCACCGCATAGCAGGTGCCGCGGATGTCGGTGAGGGCAGAGACCGGCTCGCCTGCGTTCAGGCGGGTGGCGATCTCCACGATGTGCCGCTCGCCCATGCCGTACATCAGCAGGTCGGCGGTGCTGTCAATCAGGATGGAGGGGCGTACCTTGTCGTCCCAGTAGTCGTAGTGGGCGAATCGGCGCAGAGAGGCCTCCAGACCGCCGATGGCGATGGCGACATTCCCCCACACACGGCGGATGGCACGGCAGTAGGTGATGGTGGCGCGGTCGGGTCGCAGACCCGCCTTGCCACCGGGGGAATAGGCGTCCTGACTGCGTTTGCGCTTGGCGGCGGTGTAGTGGGCCACCATGGGGTGGATGTTGCCGCCGTTGACGAGGAAGGCCAGTCTCGGCGCACCGAATCGGCGGTAGTCCTCGTCGCATTGGGGCTGGGAGAGGATGCACACGCGATAGCCGTGACTCTCCAGCACACGGGAGATAATGGCGGTGCCGAAGCTGGGGTGATCCACGTAGGCGTCACCCGTCACCAGTACAAAGTCCGCCTGATCCCAGCCACGCTCTTTCATATCCGCCGCAGAAATGGGCAAAAACGGCATCCTGTATCCCTCCTTTTCGAAATTACACATCATTTTACCACAAAATTTGCCCATCTTCAAGTGGACAGCGACATTTTTCCGTGATATAATGGGGTTATTGATAGTAAGGAGTGATTTCCTATGACTTTACAGGTGCGTTTTCAGAAATTGGATAGCCGCGCGGTGGCTCCCGCCTACGGCTCTGCGGCGGCGGCCGGTGCCGACCTCTACGCCGTGACCGATGCCCCCATCACCATCGGGGCAGGGCAGACGGTGCTGGTGCATACCGGCCTCGCCGTGGAGATTCCCGATGGTTTCGTGGGTCTTGTCTGCGCTCGTAGCGGTCTCGCCACCAAGCAGGGCTTGGCTCCTGCCAATAAGGTGGGTGTCATCGACGCCGATTACCGCGGCGAGGTGATGGTGGCACTGCACAACCACAGCGCCGAGGCTCGCACCATCGACTGTGGCGAGCGCATCGCCCAGTTGGTACTGGTGCCGTATCTCACCGCCGCTTACGAGCAGGCGGACAGCCTTACCGACACCGTCCGCGGCGACGGCGGCTTCGGCTCTACGGGAAGTAAATAACAAAAGCAAAGGGAGCACTCTGTCCGAGTGCTCCCTTTTTTAAAAATTCAGGTGAGACTTTTCCCTCTTTTGCACGACTAATAGATGAAAGGGCAGAGGAAACCCTTTCGGAGAGGAGGATGCCGATGGATAACGGTGCCAGTAGCTACCGCCGTTTTCTGGATGGCGATGACAATGCCATAGCGGAAATTGTAGGAGCGTACAAAGACGGGCTGATTCTGTACCTACACGGTTACGTACATAACGTTTTCGTTGCCGAGGAACTGGCGGAGGATACCTTCTTCCGTCTCATTACGAAAAAGCCTCGTTTTAGCGGCAACAGCTCCTTCAAATCCTTCCTCTATGCCATTGGGCGCAACGTGGCGGTGGATTACATCCGCCACCGCTCTAAGGTGCGGCAGATTCCGCTGGATGAGGCGGAGTATGCCATCTCCGCCGTGGAGAGCCTGGAGCAGACCTATCTGCGGGAGGAGCAGAAATTAGCGCTGAATCGGGCGTTGACGCAGTTGCCCGACGACTACCGACAGGTGCTGTGGTTGAGCTTCTTTGAAGGCTTCTCCAACAAAGAGATTGCCGCTGTAATGCACAAGAACGAGCGGCAGGTGCGCAATCTCCTCTATCGTGCAAAACAATCGCTGAAATCCATACTGGAAAAGGAGGGATTTGTGTATGAAGACCTGTGATGAAATGGTCAATAGTTTGCTAGAACGTCGCGAGCAATATGCGGCGGTGCAGAAAAAGAAGAAAAGAGTGCTGGTGAGCACCATTACCTCGTTGTGTGTAGTAGCCATGGTGGGTGTCGCCGTGTGGAAGGGTGCGGATTGGATGGCGCAACCGACGGTGACACCCGACGGCACCATTCCGCCGCAAAACAGCACCACACAGACTACGCCTACGACGAAACCTACCTACAACATCCTTTGGGCGGATTCTGAGAGCGACGATAACGACGGCTTTTTTCTTCATGAAGGACGTGAATATTGCTACTGCCTATATGATGTGTTGGAAGATCCACCCGTTGACAAGATTGCCATTCGTGTTGAGGGCGGTGTGAGCGCGTATTTTGTGTACAAAGGAAAAACTATTGAAGAATATCGCGAAGCGTATGTTCAGGAACGGCGGTTGTTCCGACTATTAACTCAACTTGTCAAAGAAGGCGAGGATCTTAAATATGGCGAAGCGCTTTACACGACCGGTGGACCTGATGGAGTAATATGGGCTCGAGAATTCTACGAAGAGAGAGTGGAATTGTACGGCGAGGAATTGCTGTCTAAGTATATAGTGGACGGCGAATTTTTGAAAGCCGAAGTGGAAGCTGAGATTGAACGCCGTTTGAACGGGTATCATACTGCGCAGGATGCGGATGAGGAAGCCATAGATGCCGCAAAGCGTCACGCGATTGCGCAACTAAAAACCGTTTTAGACTCTTTGGGGTTGGACTACGAAGAACAAATCAATGCGGGAGAATTGGTGTTCTTTGCCACTGTTGACGAATTTCTGGCTTTGCCGACAGATGCTGTGTGCGGCACTTGTCATTGGGCTGCCAAAGGAAACGACTCTGACGATCTATTTTGCGTCAATGATTGAGGAAAAGGGAGCAAGCATCGCTTGCTCCCTTTCGCTTTAATCAAAATCGAAATAGTCCAATATCCCGTTGTAAATTCCCTGTGCAAAGCCCCAGGGATCCTCGGTCATCTTGCGCACGTCCTCGGCGTTGGTGATGTACCCCAGTTCCACCAGGATGGCGGGCATCTTGGTGCGCCGCAGGACGTACAGCGAGGGATTGACCCGTACGCCGTTGTCCCGCGTGCCCATCCGCTCTACGATACCCTCTAACACGTCCTCTGCCAGCTCGGCGGCCACTGAAGGCTCACGATAGATGTACACCTCGGTGCCGTTTTGGGCGGGGTTTGTGCTGGCATTGGCGTGGATGCTGATGAAATAGTCCGCCTCCCACTTGTTGGCGGCGTTCACTCTTGCCGCCAGACTGGTGGCGTTGCTGGTGCCGAGAGAGTCGGTGGGGGAGGTGCGGGACACCTTCACCTCAAAGCGGTCGTCCTGCTCCAATAATTCCGCCAAACGTGTGCCCACGGCGTAGTTGATGTCCTGCTCCCGATAGCCGAAACCTTCCGCCCCTGCGTTGACCCCTTCGGGATTGTGCCCCTGATCGATGAAAATCTTGATTGCCATAAAAAACAGCCCCTTTCCCGCCACAATATGCAGGAAAGGGGCTACTTTATTACAGATGGCGTTTAATGTCGTACATCGATTGGCGGATGCTGTTTCCGCTGCGGATGGACACCACCAGGCCGGCGTATTTGTTGTACAGCGGTGCGCGCTCGTCGAAAAGGTCACGCAGGGTCTTGCCGGGGGCGATGGCCACGCCGCGCTCGTGGAGGTCGCCCAGACGGCGCTCCACTTCCTTATATTCCAGGCAAAGGTACACGATACGCCCCAAGGATTTCAGGTGCTCCATCGCCTTGGGGGAGTACACCACGCTGCCGCCGGTGGCGATGACGGTGTTCTCCACGTTGACGCTGCACACCGCCTCCTCTTCGCGGCGGATGAAGCCCTCCAGGCCTTCGTTATCCAGGATGTCCTTGAGGGGGCAGCCGTTGCGCTCGATGATGACGTCATCGGTGTCGAGGAAGGCATAGCCCAGCTCCTTGGCCAGCATCCGTCCCAAGGTGGATTTGCCGCAGGAGGGCATACCGGTGAGAATAATGTTGTTCATTGGTTGTTCATCCTTTGCTTTGAAAATAACGCTGTATAGACTCTGCCGCGGGGCGGGTCATCCCCTTGACCAGCAGCAATTCCTCGATGGTGGCGTTCTGCACGCCCTTCAGCGAGCCGAACTGCCTAAGTAGTGCCTTAGCGCGGGTAGGACCGATGCCCTCGATCTCAGTGAGGGAGGTGGCAAGGGAACTGCCTTTACGCCGCTGGCGGTGGTAGCGGATGGCGCTGCGGTGGACTTCTTCCTGAATATTGGCCAACAGCGTGAATGCCGCCCGTTTGCGGTGGATGGCGATCTCGCCGCCCGAGAGGGCGATGGCGCGGGTGCGGTGGCGGTCGTCTTTGACCAGACCGTAGAGGGGGATGTCCGCCTCGTATCGCGCCAGCACGGGCGCCACGGCGGCCACCTGACCGCTGCCGCCGTCCAGCAGAATGAGGTCGGGCTTGCGCCCGAAGCCCACACCGCTGTCGCGGTTGGCGTGGTACTCCTCCATACGGCGGGTGAGCACCTCCGCCATAGCGCCGTAGTCGTCGCCGCCGATGGCGGATTTGATCTTGAACTTGCGGTAGGCGCTACGCAGGGGCTGGCCGTTTTCAAACACCACCATGGCGGCGACAGGTTCGCTGCCGGCGGTGTGGGAAATATCGTAACATTCGATGTAGGCGGGGGTGTTGGGGAGATCCAGCAGTTGGCGAATCTCCTCCAACGCGGTGGCGGTCTGTCCCGTCATACCCACCTGCTGAGCGATTCGCTCGGCGGCGTTCTGACGGCACATCTCGATGAGTTTCGCCTGCTCGCCAATCTGGGGCAGCACGATATGCACACGCCGCCCGGCTTCTTCGGTGAGCCACTGCTCCAGTAGGTCGCTGTCCTCCACCTCGCCGTCCACCGTCACCTGGGGCGGAATCCGCCCGCGGAGGGTGTAATACTGTTCGATGAAGGCGGCTCTGGCGGAGGGAAGGTCGTCCTGCTCCTCCATCAGGAACTGCTCACGGTCGGTGAGTTGTCCGCCGGTGAAGCGGAACACCTCAAAGCAGGCCTGCCCCGCGCCTTGCGCTAGTGCGATGACGTCTTGCTCCTCGATGCGGGAGAGCACCACCTTTTGCTTTTCGCTCAGCCGCTTGATGGCGGCGATGCGATCCCGCAGGCGGGCGGCTTGCTCAAAGTCCAGTCGCTCGGCAGCCTCCTCCATCCGCTGTTGTAGGGTGGATAGGGTCTTGGCGCTACCCTTGGTTAAAAACTCCACCGCCTCGTCCACACGCTCCTGATAGGCATCGGGATTCACCTTGCCGGTGCAGGGGGCACAGCATTGACCGATGTGGTGGTTGAGGCAGGGGCGCTCGCACCCTTTTTTGCCATAGGCAAGGGCACAGGAGCAGGTGGCGAGAGAATAGATTTTGTTGGCCTCGTCCACCGCCTGCTTGATGGCGTAACTGCTCATATAAGGGCCGATGTAACGGGCGCCGTCATCGGCGGTCTGCTTAGCCTCACTTAGTCGTGAGTAGGGAGGCGGAGATACACGGATGTAGTGGTAGCCCTTGTCGTCCTTGAGCAGGATGTTGTATTTTGGGGTGTGCTGTTTAATCAGCGAACATTCCAGTACCAGCGCCTCAAACTCACTGCCTACCACGATGTAGTCAAAGGTGTCTACGCGAGCCACCATCTGACGCACTTTTTCGCTGTGGTTGGTATCCGAGCCGAAGTACTGGCTGACGCGGTTTTTGAGCTTTTTGGCCTTGCCGACGTAGATGATGTGCCCCGATGCGTCTTTCATCAGGTACACGCCGGGTTGGAGCGGCAGAGCCATCGCCTTGCGTCGCAGTTCGGCGATTTTATCGTTGCGGATCATAGGTTCTGCCTCGCCTGCCAGTATTTGCGGTCCAGACTGCGGTACTGGATCGCCTCGGCGATGTGGGGCACGTCGATGACGTCGCTGCCGTCCAGATCGGCGATGGTGCGGGCCACCTTCAGCAGACGGTCGTAGGCGCGGGCGGAGAGACCCATCCGCTCAAAGGCGCCCTTCAGCAGCGTGCCCGCAGCATCGGTGAGGGGGCAGAACTCCTTGAGCTTGCTGGTGGGGATGCGGGCGTTGCTGAGGATATCAGTGCCGGCAAAGCGGGCTTGCTGGCGGGCTCTGGCAGCATTGACGCGGGCGCGGATGTCCGCAGAGGACTCCGCTTTTTGGCGGGAGGCCAGCTGGTCGAACTCCACGGGCGGCACTTCAATGTGCAGGTCGATGCGGTCCAGCAGAGGACCTGATACCTTGCTGAGATACCGTCCCACCGCCTGCTGGGAGCAAGTGCAGGAGCGGGTGGGGTGGCCGTAATAGCCGCAGGGACAGGGGTTCATGGCGGCCACCAGCATCATGGTGCAGGGGTAGGCCAGCGACGCGCTGACGCGGGAGATGGTCACGCGACCATCCTCCAGCGGCTGACGCAGACACTCCATGGCGGTGCGGGAGAATTCCGGCAGCTCGTCCAGAAACAGCACACCGTTGTGGGCAAGGGAAACCTCACCGGGGCGAGGGGTGATGCCGCCGCCTGCCAAGCCCTGAGGCGAGATATTATGGTGGGGGGAACGGAAGGGGCGATGGCTCAGCAAGCCACCACCGCCGAGGGTGCCGGCGATGGAGTGAATCTTGGTGCATTCCAGCGCTTCCTCGCGGGTCATATCCGGCAGGATAGAGGGCAGGCGCTTGGCTAGCATGCTCTTGCCGGAGCCGGGAGGGCCGATGAGCAGGATGTTGTGGCTACCGGCCGCGGCAATTTCCATGGCGCGGCGAGCCGCCTCCTGACCCATCACGTCGGCAAAGTCGGCCTGCAGGGATTCGGCATAGGGAGCAAAGGGGTGGGGCTCCAGCGGGGTGAGCTCATCCATCCCCTTGAGGTGCATAATCAGCGAGGCGATATCCGTCACAGGATAGACGGCGATGCCCTCCACCACTGCGGCTTCCTCGCCGTTGTCGGCGGGGACGTACACCTCTTTCATTCCGGCCTCACGGGCGGCGATGACCATAGGCAGCACACCACGCACGGGGCGCACGGCGCCCTGCAGGGACAATTCGCCGATAAAGGCGCGCTTTTTCATATCCGCCTTCAGCTGACCGCTGGCGCACAGCAGCGCCAACAGCAGGGGCAGGTCGTACACCGAGCCCTCTTTCTTCACGTCGGCGGGGGCCAGATTGACGGTGATACGGCTGACGGGATAGGTAAAGCCCGCATTCTTCATCGCAGAGCGCACGCGGTCACGGGACTCCCGCACGGCGGTGTCCGGCAGACCAACCACGTCGAATCCGGGCAGGCCCTGGGACAGATCCGCCTCCACCTCGACCATAAAGCCATCGATGCCTCTCAGGCCCATACTTTTCAGACCGGCAAACATAGACATAGCCCCCTTTTCCGGAATTTCGTCTACAATAACCTTTACTATAACATATTTGTTTCGAAATGCCAATAGAAAGACGGCAGAAAAACGCAAAAAATGCGGATTTTTTCGCAGGGGCGGGGCAGGGGAGTGTCTGCGGCGAAACCTGTGAAAAATTTATCGATTTTTTGCGTGTAAAGTCTTGCAAAAATCAAAATTACGCGTATAATAGTATCCGTACGAATATGTGTTTTCGACACGTACAGTAAAAACCGAAAGGAGTAAACAACTATGAACTATACTCACGAAGTTGAGCAAATGTGCGTTGTGGCTAAGGGCCCCCACCACGGTCCCGCCCCCATCCCCGAAGAGGGTCTGTGGGTTAAGGCCAAGCAGATTGGCGACATTTCCGGCCTGACCCACGGTGTGGGTTGGTGTGCCCCCCAGCAGGGCGCCTGCAAGCTGACCCTGAACATTAAGAAGGGTATCGTCGAGGAGGCTCTGGTGGAGACCCTGGGCTGCTCCGGTATGACCCACTCCGCCGCTATGGCCGCCGAGATCCTGCCCGGCAAGACCATCCTGGAGTGCCTGAACACCGACCTGGTGTGCGACGCTATCAACACCGCTATGCGCGAGCTGTTCCTGCAGATCGTCTACGGCCGTAGCCAGTCTGCTTTCTCCGAGGACGGTCTGTCCATCGGCGCCGGCCTGGAGGACCTGGGTAAGGGTCTGCGTTCTCAGATCGGTACCATGTACTCCACCAACGTCAAGGGCGTTCGCTATCTGGAGATGGCCGAGGGCTACGTCACCAAGATCGCTCTGGACGAGAACGGCGAGGTCACCGGCTACCAGTTTGTGAAGCTGGGCAAGATGATGGAGGACATCCGTCACGGCGTGAACCCCACCGAGGCTTATGAGAAGAACATCGGTCAGTATGGTCGCTTCGACAATGCGGCGAAGTACATTGACCCCCGTGAAGAATAATTGAAGGAGGAATGTACAGATGGCTAACAATGTAAAGTTCGAAGGTAAAGACCGCCGTATGCCCGGTATTGAGAAGTTCCTGGCTGACAACGGTCTGGGCTCTCTGGAGGAGTGCCGTGATCTGTGCCTGTCTAAGGGCATCGATGTTGACGCTATCGTGAAGGGCGTTCAGCCCATCGCTTTTGAGAACGCTGTCTGGGCTTACACCATGGGTGTGGCTCTGGCTCTGAAGCGCGGTATCACCGACGCTGCCGAGGCCGCCGCCGTCATCGGCGAGGGTCTGCAGGCTTTCTGCGTGCCCGGCTCTGTTGCCGACCAGCGTAAGGTTGGTCTGGGTCACGGTAACCTGGGTAAGATGCTGCTGAGCGAGGACACCAACTGCTTCGCTTTCCTGGCCGGTCACGAGTCTTTCGCCGCCGCCGAGGGTGCTATCGGTATCGCTCGTACCGCTAACAAGGTTCGTAAGAACCCCCTGCGCGTTATCCTGAACGGTCTGGGTAAGGATGCCGCCTATATCATCAGCCGTATCAACGGCTTCACCTACGTGGAGACCGATTACGACTTCTACACCGGCGAGCTGAAGGTTGTCCGCGAGGTCGCTTTCTCCGACGGTGAGCGCGCTAAGGTTAAGTGCTATGGTTGTAACGACGTTAACGAGGGCGTTGCCATCATGCAGAAGGAGTCCGTTGAGGTTTCCATCACCGGTAACTCCACCAACCCCACCCGCTTCCAGCATCCCGTGGCCGGCACTTATAAGAAGTGGGCCATCGAGAACGGCAAGAAGTACTTCTCCGTCGCTTCCGGCGGTGGTACCGGCCGTACCCTGCACCCCGACAACATGGCCGCCGGCCCTGCCTCCTACGGCTTGACCGATACCATGGGTCGTATGCACGGTGATGCTCAGTTCGCCGGCTCCTCTTCCGTGCCTGCTCACGTGGAGATGATGGGTCTGATCGGCGCCGGTAACAACCCCATGGTCGGTATGACCGTGGCTTGCGCCGTTGCCGTCTCCGAGGCGAAGTAATTTCTGCTTTTACTGAATGAAAAACGGACACATCCAAGCGGATGTGTCCGTTTTTGCGTTTGTTTGGGTGGGATGATGTGGCGGCAGGCTTGCGTACCCTTTCAAAATGACGATGGTTGTGAGAATTTTGACAAAAACCTATTGACTTTGCCGTGTTAGAGTGCTACACTGTAGAAAAGTCACGAATGAGGTAGCCAACTTATGTTTAGCAATAAGTTTTATTTTTACTTTTTTATCAAGGGCTGTCCTTCTGATGTGATTTCCAAGGCGTAATCGCTTTGGTATTATAAAAGAATGGACGGTCCGCATTTGCTATGCTTTTTGGCTTAGACAGTGCGGGCTTTTTATTTTATCAAAAACCCACATTTCAGAAATGAGGTCTTTACAGTGCAAATGAATTTCCACCGTAAGCTGCCCATCCCCAAAGAGGTAAAAGAGGAATACCCCCTGACCGAGCGTATGCAGCAGGTCAAGGCCGCCCGTGACGCGGAGATCCGCGGGGTGTTTGAGGGCAACTCGGATAAATTCATTTTGGTGGTCGGCCCTTGCTCCGCCGATCATAAGGAGCCGGTGCTGGAGTACATCTCCCGCCTGCGTAAGCTGGAGGAGCAGGTATCTGACAAGATCATCATCATCCCCCGCATCTACACCAACAAGCCCCGCACCACCGGTCAGGGCTACAAGGGTATGCTGCACCAGCCCGACCCCGAGCAGAAGCCGGATATGTACAAGGGCATCGTCGCCATCCGCGAGCTGCATATAGCCGCCCTGCGGGATTACGACTTCACCTGTGCGGACGAAATGCTGTATCCCGACAATCATCGGTATCTGTCCGATTTACTGTCCTATGTGGCGGTAGGTGCCCGCTCGGTGGAGAACCAGGAGCATCGTCTGGTGGCCAGCGGTATCGACACACCCGTGGGCATGAAAAATCCCACCGGCGGCAATCTGGGCGTGATGATGAACGCCATCCTTGCCGCCCAGTCCGGCCACACCTTTATCTATCGTGGTTGGGAGGTCACCAGCGAGGGCAATCCCTATGCCCATGCCATCCTGCGCGGTTACGTAGACGAGGCAGGAAACGATGTGGCCAACTACCGCTATGAGGATCTTTTGCGGGTGAACCAACTCTATGAAAAAGCGGGATTGGTCCATCCGTCACTTCTTGTGGACACCAATCACAACAACTCCGGCAAACAACATCTGGAACAGATCGGCATCGCGCAGGATGTTTTGTATAGCCGCAACCGAAATGCGGATATCCGGCGGTTAGTCAAAGGCCTGATGATCGAAAGCTATTTAGAGGACGGCGCGCAGAGCGCCGGCGAGCATATCTTCGGCAAATCCATCACCGATCCTTGCTTGGGCTGGGAAAAGACCGAACGCCTCATTTTGGATATTGCCGATAAGCTGTAAGCAGAGGGTGAGTATGTATGTCTAACAAATTGGAAGAAGCGCGAGCCATCATCAATGATGTGGATGCGCAGATGGCGGAGCTGTTCGTCAAGCGTATGAGAGCCGTCGAAACGGTGTACGAACACAAGAAAGAGTGCGGACTGCCTATTCTCGACCAAGATCGCGAAGAGGCGGTGATCGCCCGCAACGCCGCGATGGTGGAGGATGAGGCACTAAAAAGCTATTACGTGGATTATTTAAAGCACACCATGGCGCTTTCTCGTGCCTATCAATCTCAGCTGCAAGGCGGTCTCGGCGATGCTATCCTCGTTAAACGGGGTATTCTTGCCACCGCCGGACAACATCTGAATTTGAACCGACGGGTGCTGGTGGTCACCGATGATGGCGTACCCAAACAGTACGCCGAGACGGTGGCGGCACAGTGCCAAGAGGCGATTGTCTGCACCGTCGAGCAAGGTGAGGACTCCAAGAGTATGGAGGGCTTCTCCACCTTGTTGCAGGTGATGCTCACCCACGGCTTTTCCCGCAAGGATTGCGTGGTGGCGGTCGGTGGCGGTGTGGTAGGCGATCTGGCGGGCTTTGCCGCCTCCGCCTATATGCGCGGCGTAGATTTCTATAATATCCCCACCACTCTGTTGTCCCAGATCGACTCCTCCATCGGCGGCAAGACCGCCATCAATTTCGGCGGCGTCAAGAATATCGTGGGTGCCTTCTATCAGCCGAAAAAGGTGCTGATCGACCCCGATCTGCTGGCTACTTTGCCGCCGCGCCAGATTGCCAACGGGTTGGCAGAAGCCGTCAAGATGGCGCTGACCTGCGATAAAGAGCTGTTTGCTCTCTTGGAAAACGAGCCTATTGAGGAACATCTCGATGACATGATTATTCGTTCCTTGCGCATTAAGCAAAGCGTGGTGGAACAGGATGAAAAGGAAGCAGGACTGCGACGGGTGCTGAATTTCGGCCACACCATCGGACACGGCATCGAGGTTAGCACCGATCTGTACCACGGCGAGAGCGTGGCGCTGGGTATGCTGCCGCTGTGTGGCGACCCCATCCGCACCCGCGTGATAAACGTATTGAAAAAGTGCGATTTGTATCGTACAATAGAGTACGATTGGGATGCCGTCGCACAGGCGGCGTTCCACGATAAAAAGGCGGACGGCGATGCCGTTTCCGTTGTGACTGTCGATGAGATCGGCAGCTTTGAAATCAAGACAATCCCCTGCACCGAGGCCATCGAAATGGCCAAATCTTGCTTGGAAGGTTTGGGAGAATGAAAAACACGTTTGGACACAGCGTGAGCGTCACGCTGTTTGGCGAGAGCCACGGAGAATACATCGGCGCGGTGATTGACGGCTTGGCACCGGGTGTGGAGATCAACCACGACTACATCGCCCACAAGCTGACCCTGCGCCGCCCTGCGGGTGCGATTTCCACTCCGCGACAGGAGCAGGACGCTTATAAGATTGTCAGCGGTGTGGCAAACGGCCGCACCACCGGCACGCCTGTTACCATCCTCATCCCCAATGAGAATGTGAAAAGCGGCGACTACGCCGCTATGCAGACGGTGGCTCGCCCCTCCCACGTCGATTACACCGCCGATTGCAAATACCACGGCTATCAGGACACCCGCGGCGGCGGCCATTTCAGCGGTCGCATCACCGCCGCGCTGGTGGCGGCAGGCGCTATCTGCCAGTACGCCCTGGAACAAAAGGGTATCGTCATCGGCACCCACGTGAAGCGTTGCGGCGGTGTGGCCGATCGGGATTTCGCCGATCTGCGTGCCGATATCGAGAGCCTGAACGAGCTTTCCTTTGCCGTGCTGGATGACACCGCTTCTGCGGCGATGCAGGCCGCCATTGTGGCGGCAGCCGAGGAGGGGGATAGTGTCGGCGGCGTGTTGGAGACCGCCGTTATTGGCTTGCCCGCAGGGGTGGGGGAGCCCTGGTTTGACACGATGGAGAGCTTGCTCTCTCATATGATGTTCTCCATCCCCGCAGTTAAGGGTATCGAGTTCGGCAGCGGCTTTGCGCTGGCGGATATGCGTGGCAGCGAGGCCAACGACCCCTTCCTGCTGGAGGATGGCGTGGTTGCCACCGCCACCAATCATAGCGGCGGCATCAACGGCGGCATCACCAACGGTATGCCCGTGATTTTCCGCACGGCGGTGAAGCCTACCCCCACCATCTTCAAACCTCAGCAGACGGTGGATTTTGCCGCTATGAGTGAGACCGTACTGCAGCCGATGGGTCGCCACGATCCCGCCATCGTCCACCGCGCTCGGGTGGTGCAGGATGCGTCCACCGCGCTGGTGCTGTGCGATGCGCTGGCACTGCGCTACGGCACCGACTGGCTGAAATAAGGTGAAAATATGAACAGATACGGATGTGTCGGCAAAAAGCTGACCCATAGTTTTTCAAAAGAAATTCACGCCAAATTAGCCGACTATACCTACGAACTGATCGAATTATCCGAGGAGGAATTGCCCTCCTTTTTGACTCGAAAAGAGTTCTGCGCCGTCAACGTCACCATCCCCTACAAGCAGGCGGTGATACCCTATTTGGACGAGTTGAGCGGCGTGGCCCGCCGAATCGGCGCGGTGAATACCATCGTCAACCGCGGTGGCAAACTCTACGGCTACAATACCGATTATTACGGGATGAAGGCGCTGATTGAGCGTGTCCATCTCGACCTGATGGGCAAGAAGGTGCTGGTGCTGGGCACCGGCGGGACCAGCAAGACCGCCTGCGTGCTGGCTACCGATTCGGGCGCGGCGCAGGTGCTGACCGTCAGCCGTCGCGAGTCCGCGGAGCATATCACCTACGCGCAGGCGAGCACTGACCACGCTGACGCACAGATGATCATCAACACCACCCCCTGCGGCATGTACCCCGACGTGGATGGCGCTCCCATCGACCTTGCTCCCTTCACCCGATTGGAGGGTGTCATCGATGTGGTTTACAATCCCTTCTGCACCAACCTGGTGCTGGACGCCAAAGCCCGCGGGCTGAAGGCAGAGGGTGGTCTGTATATGCTGGTGATGCAGGCGGTGGTAGCGGTGGAGAAATTCCTCGACACCACCATCGACTGTGCCAAAGCCGACGAGGTGTTTAACGCCATTTTGGCGACCAAGGAGAATGTTGTCCTCACCGGTATGCCCGGCAGTGGCAAGAGTACCGTGGGTAAATTACTGAATATCGACGGCTACACCTTTGTGGATACCGACACCGAAGTAGAAAAGCGGTGCGGTTGTAGCATTAAAGAGTTGATCGCCGCCAAGGGTGAGGCCTATTTCCGCAATCTGGAGACCGCCGTCATCCGCGATCTGTCCGCCGAGGGCGGGCGGATCATCGCCACCGGTGGCGGCGCCATCCTGCGGGCGGAGAACGTCCGCAATCTCAAGCGCAATGGCCGTTTATTCTTCCTCGATACACCGCTTTCGCGGTTGCAAGCCACCGAGGACAGGCCTCTGTCCGACACCGCCGACAAGCTGGCGCGGCTCTATGCCGAGCGTATCGACATTTACAAATCCACTGCCGATATTACTGTGTCGGCGATGGCAACCCCCGCCGAAGAGGCGGCCTATATCCTCGCCAAACGAATGGAGGGATGACTGTGAAGATTTTGGTCATCAACGGTCCCAATCTGAATATGCTGGGCATCCGTGAGCCCGACCACTACGGTCGGGAGACCTATGCCGATCTGGTGGCTAAGATTCAGCGCCACTGTGCCGATCGAGTGGAGGTGGAGTGCTACCAGTCTAACCACGAGGGAGATCTGGTGGACGCCATCCAGGGTGCTTACGGCACCGCCGACGGCATCGTCATCAACCCCGGCGCCTACACCCACACCAGCATCGCTCTGCTGGATGCGGTCAAGGCGGTGGGTATCCCCACTGTGGAGGTGCATATCTCCAAGGTGGAGGAACGGGAGGATTTCCGCCAAATCAGCTATATCCGTGCCGCCTGTGTCAAGACCATCACCGGTCACGGCACCGACGGCTATCTGGAAGCCATCGACTATTTGATTGAAGGTAGATAATATGATCGCCACCTTTCAGCCAAGCCGCCTTGGCGGCAGCATAGAGGCATCCCCCTCCAAGAGTGTGGCTCACCGTGCCCTTATCGGCGCGGCGTTATCGGGGGAGAGGTGTACCCTGACGGGGGTGGACTATTCCGAAGACATCCTCGCCACCATCGACTGCTTGCGGGCGTTGGGTGCCACCGTCACCACCGATGGCGACCGCGTCACTGTGGATCCGCAGGGGTTTATGCAGGTGGAGAATCCCGTGTTGGAATGCCGCGAGAGCGGCAGTACCCTGCGGTTTTTCATCCCGTTTTCGTTGTGCCTGGGCAAGCCCGTCACCCTGCGTGGTAGTGAGCGGCTGCTGCAGCGTCCGCTGGATGTGTACGCGGATTTGTGCCGCGAAAACGGCTTCAAATTTGAGAAAAACGCCCACGCCGTCACCTTGTGTGGCGCGCTGAAAAGCGGCGCCTACACAGTGCGGGGGGATATTAGCAGCCAGTTTATCACCGGTCTTATCTTTGCGCTGGTGTATTTGGGTGAGGAGGCGTCGATTACGATTCTCCCGCCCTTTGAGAGCCGTTCCTACGTAGATTTGACCCTGTCTGCGCTGGCTTCCTTTGGTGCGGACGTGGCCTTCGCCGACCCCTACACCATCCGCGTGGGTGCCACCAAGCTCCACGCCTACAACGGCAAGGTGGAGGGGGACTACTCCAACGCCGCCTTCTTGGACGTTTTTAATCGGCTCGACTCCAAAGTGGAAGTAGGAAATTTGAACCCTGACAGCCTGCAAGGCGATCGGGTGTACGGCGATTATTTCCGCCAAATCGACGAAGGCACCCCTACTCTGGATATCTCCGATTGTCCCGATTTGGGGCCGGTTTTGTTCGCTCTGGCGGCACTGAAAAATGGTGCCACCTTCACCGGCACCGACCGCCTGAAAGCCAAAGAGAGCGACCGCGGACAGGCGATGCACGATGAATTGCAAAAGCTGGGTGGAGGTTTGATTTTTGGGGATAACACCATCACCGTACCTAAGCAAACTCTCCGCTACAGCGGCAAAATGTTGCACGGCCACAACGACCACCGTATCGTGATGGCGTTGTCGGTGATTTTGACCCAAATCGGCGGCTCTATCAATGGTATCGAGGCTGTCCGTAAAAGCTATCCAGCCTTTTTTGACGACATAAAGAAACTGGGAGCAGAGGTGAATATCGTATGACCATCCGTAAAGCGATGGAAAAGGACATCCCTAAGATGGGGGATCTGTTGCGGCAGGTATGCCTGGTGCATCACAACGGCCGACCGGACATTTTCAACGTAGGTCGCAAGTATTCCGACGAGGAATTGGCGGCTCTGCTGCAGGATGACGCCCGCCCCATTCTTGTGGCGGTGGACGACACCGACGCCGTGATGGGCTACTGCTTTTGCATCTATCAGCAGCACGTGGGCAACTCTGTGCTGACCGACATCAAGACCCTGTACATCGACGACCTCTGCGTGGACGAGAGCCTGCGTGGTCAGCACATCGGCAAGGCGCTGTACGAGGCGGCGGTGCAGATGGCGCGGGACAACGGTTGCTACAACCTGACCCTCAATGTGTGGAGTTGCAATCCCTCCGCTATGCGCTTTTACGAGGCGCAGGGGCTTGTACCGCAAAAGGTGTGTATGGAATTGGTGCTGGCGCAGAATTGACCGGCCACCTTAACGGCAGACAGATGCAACTACATAAACATAAAGGGAGAGTTGTGATTACACAACTCTCCCTTTTTCTATTGACTTTTACCGCATTTTTCCGTATAATTTCAGTAGATCATTCATAGGGGAGGGGATTGTATGTCTTCTGAGTTGCGTTGTTCTAATTGTAACAAGTTGTGTCACCCCGGCGACCGCAGTTGCCCCTATTGCTTCGAGCCGATCACAGTTGTGGAAGTGTTCGACGGCAATTTGGATGACATTCCCGTGGATTATTGGGAGAGCTTTATAGACAGCAACGCAGATAAGTATCTGAAGGTGTTTAAAAAGCATCGTGGAAAGCAGTGGTTCACTGATTTCCATCTCCCGGCGTTTCTGTGGCCTTTCGAGTGGATGATGTACCGCAAGATGTACTGGCAGGCGGCAGTTGCGTGGGCGGCTCGTGTGCTTTTGGCCTTCGGCACGGTCTTTTTCTTCACGATCAAGCCGATTTTATCGCTGGTTGTGTTGATGGTAGCGCTCATCGGTATGAGTGTAGGCTTCGCGTTGTTCTCCCACGCATTGTACAAGCAGCATTGCCTGCGTAATCTGCGGCGTTCCCTCGGCTCGGTGACCAACGGCGGCACCTCGGTCGGCAGTGTGATTGTGTTCTCGATCTTGAGCCATCTACTGTCTACTTTCCTGCTGGAACCCTTACTTACGGCTTTAATTTACAATCTGTCATAAATTTTAGGAGGTTATTACAATGGCATTCGACAAACTGGTATTTGAGGAGCACTTTGACGGCGATACCCTCAACCGCGACATCTGGGATTACGAGATCGGTTTCATCCGCAATCACGAGCCCCAGTACTACACCGACCGTCCCTGCAACATCTATTTGAAGGATAGCATGCTGCACATCGTCACCCTGCGTGAGGACTATGAGGGTGCTAAGTACACCTCCGCCTCCATCAACACCATGGGCAAGTATTCCTGCCTGTACGGCCGCGTCGAGATGCGCGCCAAGCTGCCCTATTCCAAGGGCTTGTGGCCCGCTTTCTGGATGATGGGCGAGAATTTCCCCATCGTCAACTGGCCCCGTTGCGGAGAGATCGACATCATGGAGATGATTGGCAAAGAGGACGATCCCGGCTCCAACGGCGAGCAGACCATGAGCCTGCACTACTTCTCCAAAGAGGCCAACGACATCCACTCCTCCATCGAGCGTTATCGCTCTCCCTACGAGTGCTTCGGTGACGATTTCCACACCTGGGCCATCGAGTGGGAAGAGGGCGAAATTCGCTGGTATTTCGACGACGTGATGACCCGCCGCGCCGAGCTGACCGAGGATATGCTGGGCTGCTTCAACAAGCCCCAGTTCATCCTGGTCAACACCGCTCTGTCCGACTGGAACGACAACGAGCGTCCCGACGACGAGCACACCCAGCTGCCTCAGGAGTACATCATCGACTATATCCGCGTGTATCAGTAATGCACACAAAGCGCCTCCGCATCCGCGGGGGCGCTTTTTATATCAATATTTCACTCTGCGCATACCCGCATTTAATGGAGTTTCCTGTGGGGTATCGCCACGCCTCTAAATCTATTGACTTTTACCTGCGATTTTTTTATACTTATGCTAATGTAGTTTGCGATTTATGCAGACAAGTAAATGGTAAGGAGAATGAATATGGCTTTTGATAAGTTGATTTTTGAGGATCATTTTGACGGCGATACCATTGACCGCAGCAAGTGGCAGTTTGAGATTGGTTTCATCCGCAACCACGAGCCTCAGTACTACACCGACCGTCCCTGCAACGCCTACGTGGAGGACAGTATGCTGCACATTGTGACCCTGCGTGAGGATTACGAGGGCGCCAAGTACACCTCTGCCAGCCTGAACACCGAGGGCAAGTTCTCCTGCACCTACGGCCGCATCGAGATGCGTGCTCAGCTGCCTTGGTCTAAGGGTATTTGGCCCGCTTTCTGGACCCTGGGCGAGAACATCTCCGTTGTCAACTGGCCCCACTGCGGCGAGATCGACATCATGGAGTCCACCGTCAACTCCGATCCCGAGTCCAACGGTGAGATGCGTTCCACCCTGCACTTCCAGACCAAGGGCACCGATGAGCACAACTGCATCACCGGTTGGTATCACCTGCCCAAGGGCGAGAAGTTCGCCGATGGCTTCCATGTGTACGCCGTGGAGTGGGAGAAGGAGGAGTGCCGTTTCTACTTCGACGACACCTGCTTCCACACCCAGCCCATCACCGAGGATATGAAGGATTGCTTCTTCAAGCCCCACTTCATCCTGATCAACACCGCTCTGTCCGACTGGAACGAGGACGAGCGTCCCAATGACGTGGATACCGTGCTGCCCCAGCACTATATCATCGACTACATCCGTGTCTATCAGTAATTTTGCGTAAAAAATCCCGTCTTCCTGTGTGGAGGACGGGATTTTTCGTTGACCTGACACGAAAATTGTGATAAAATAAACGAGATAACGGAAAAATCCGTAAATTACATAAAATGAGGTGCGTTTTATGAGCAAGATTATGAAATTGACCCCTTCCTTTAAGGATTATATTTGGGGTGGTAACAAGCTGATGGCCGAGTACGGCATCAAGGATATGGACCGCGTGGCTGAGGCATGGGTGCTGTCTGCCCATCCCGATGGACCCAGCTACCTGCCGGACGGCACCACTTTTGCCGATGCGCTGAAGAATGCCGATCTGGGCGCTAAGGCTGCCTCTTTCAAGGATTTTCCCCAACTGATTAAGCTGATCGACGCCCAGAGTGACCTGTCTGTGCAGGTGCATCCCAGCGACGAGTACGCCCTGGCCAACGAGAACCAGTTCGGTAAGACCGAGATGTGGTACATCCTCGACTGCGAGGAGGGCGCCGGTATCTACTACGGTTTCGAGAAGGACGTCACCCGTGCTGAGATGGAAGAGGCCATCCGCACCAACACCCTGACCGATATTCTGCGCTTTGTGCCTGTGCGGAAGGGTGAGAGCTATTTCATCCCCTCCGGCACTATCCACGCCATCGGTAAGGGTCTGCTGATCGCCGAGATCCAGCAGAATTCCAACGTTACCTATCGTGTGTACGACTACGGCCGCAAGGATGCCCAGGGCAACACCCGTCCTCTCCACGTGGAGAAGGCGCTGGAGGTCTCTGACCTGACCCGTGCCGCCGATGCCGTGGCTCCCACCCAGATCGTGGTGGATGGCGGCGTGTTCACCGAGGTTTCCTCCTGCCAGTACTTCACCGTCACCGAGCTGAAGGCGGACGGCACCGTCACCATCGGCAAACCCGACACCTTCACCGCTGTGCTGGTACTGGAGGGCGAGGGCACCATCGACGGTGAGGCCTTCGGTCGCTACGATACCTTCTTCGTCCCCGCTGATGCCGGCGAGATTCAGATGAGCGGCTGCTTCAAGGCGCTGCTGTCCACCCTGTAATTTTAGGAGGATATGACTTATGTATACCATTGGTGTTGATTTAGGCGGTACCAATATCGTTGCCGGTCTGGTGGATGCCGACTGCAACATTATCGAGACCGTCAGTTGTAAGACCAATCTGCCCCGTCCCGCAAGCGAGATCATCGACGATATGGCCTCTTTGTGCGCTCAGGTCATTGAGAAGGCGGGTATCACCAAGGATCAGGTTTCCTACGTGGGTATCGGTTGCCCCGGCACCTGCAACGTGGAGACCGGCGAGGTGGAGTATTCCAACAACCTGCGCTTTGAGCACGTGATGCTGGCTCCCGAGATGAAGGAGAAGACCGGTCTGCCGGTGTACATCGAGAATGACGCCAACGCCGCCGCCCTGGGCGAGGCCATGGCGGGTGCCGCCAAGGGCGCCGCAAAGAGCGTGTGTGTCACCTTGGGTACCGGTGTCGGCGGTGGCGTGGTCATCGACGGCAAGATTTATAGCGGCTCCAACTATGCCGGTGCTGAGCTGGGTCACGTGGTGATGATTATGGACGGCGAGCCCTGCACCTGTGGCCGCCGCGGTTGCTGGGAGACCTATTCCTCCGCTACTGCTCTGCATCGCCAGACCAAGGCGGCTATGGAAGCCAATCCCGACAGCCTGATGTGGAAGCTGGTGGACGGCGACATCTCTAAGGTGGATGGTCGCATCCCCTTTGAGGCTATGAAGCAGGGTGACGCCGCCGGTAAGGCGGTGGTGGATCGCTATTGCGAGTATCTGGCCTGCGGTCTGCTGAATGTTATCAACGTGTTCCAGCCCGACGTACTGTGCGTCGGCGGCGGTGTCTGCCGTCAGGGCGAGAACCTGCTGGGTCCTGTTCGCAAGCTGATCGAAGAGGGCCGTTACAGCAAGTATTCCGCCAAGCAGACCCAGCTCTGTGTGGCTCAGCTGGGCAACGACGCCGGTATTGTGGGTGCCGCTTGCCTCGGCCGTAACATCTGATAAATACGTATAAGAAAAGCCCGTAACCTTGATGGTTACGGGCTTTTTCCTTGTGTGAAGGCGAAACGCTTTACGCCATATTTTCCAGATGTTTTTTGATGGCGGCGATGGAAGTGTCGCTGATGACGTGCTCCATCTTGGAGGCGTCCTCGCTGGCGGTGTCGGCGTCCACGCCGAGACGGATTAGCGCCTGGGTGAGGACGTTGTGCCGCTCATAAATTTTGGTGGCTACCTCGCGTCCGTCATCGGTTAGAGTGATGTGACCATCCTCGTCTACCGTGATGAAGCCACCGTTTTTCAGCAGACCTACTGCACGGCTGACGCTGGGCTTGGAATAGCCGATGTGTTCCACAATATCAATGGAGCGCACCGCAGGGAGGGTACGGCTGAGCACCAAAATGGTTTCCAGATACATCTGTCCGGATTCTTGTAACTGCATAGCGATTCTCCTATCGTTGATGGTCGGAGAGGTCACGGATGACCTCGCCTGCCAGTATCAGTCCTGCCACGGCGGGGACAAAGGCGTTGCTGCCGGGGGTGGGTTTGGCCCGCTTTTGTTCGGGTCGGGTGTCGCTGGCGGGAGTGCCTTCCTCGGCGGGAGCCTGACCTTCCAGCGGCAATTCGGTGGAGTATACCACCTTCAGGTGGCGGATGCCCCGCTTGCCCAATTCTTTACGCATCACTCGTGCGAGAGGGCAGACGGTGGTCTTGCTGATGTCCGCCACGCGGAATGCGGTGGCGTCCAGCTTGTTGCCGGCACCCATACAACTGATGACAGGGGTGCCGACCGCCTGCGCCGCCTCGATGAGGGCGATTTTGCCCGCCACCGTGTCGATAGCGTCGATGATGTAGTCGTAGGCGCTCAGATCAAACTCTGCCGCCGTCTGGGGGAGATAGAAGGTGCGGTGGGTGTTCACCACTGCATCGGGGTTGATGGATAGGATCCGCTCTTTGGCGGCGTCCACCTTGTATTGACCCAGGGTGTGATGGGTGGCGATGATTTGGCGGTTGAGGTTGGAGGGCGCCACCGTGTCGTCGTCAATGAGATCCAGCGTACCCACGCCGCTGCGCGCCAGCGCCTCGACCGCATAGCCGCCCACGCCGCCGATGCCGAACACCGCTACCCGTGCCTGCGTCAACTTCTCTACCGCGTCTTCGCCCAGTTGTAGGGCGGTGCGGGAAAAGGCCTCTTTCATATCGCCACCTCCTTTTGCCTTATTTTCCGCATTATACCACGGCAGAGGAGATTTTGTCAATCGTCCCCGCCTTGACACTATTCACGGCGGGTGATATAATTTGAGTGTTAATTCGAAAGGGGAGGGTGCCCGATGAAAATTGCTCGTGACGTCACCGATTTGATCGGCTATACACCGCTGATTTCGCTGAGCCGTTTTAGCTCGGTTTATAAGATCAATGCCCGCCTGATCGCCAAACTGGAGGGGATGAATCCCGCCGGCAGCGCCAAGGATCGGGTGGCGGCGGCGATTATCCAGGGTGCGGAATTGAGTGGTGATTTGCAGCCGGGCAGTACCATCATCGAGCCCACCAGCGGCAATACCGGCATCGGTCTGGCGGCGGTAGCGGCGGTGAGAGGATATAAGGTCATCCTGACCATGCCCGACACCATGAGCGAGGAGCGCCGCCGTCTGTTGTGCGCTTACGGCGCCGAGCTGGTGCTCACCGACGGCAAACTGGGGATGGCGGGAGCCATCGCCAAGGCGAAAGAGTTGGCCGAGTCTATCTCCAACAGTTTCATCGCAGGCCAGTTTGAAAATCCCCTCAATCCGCTGGCCCATTATGCCAACACCGGCCCCGAAATCTGGGAGGACACCGACGGCACGGTGGATGCCTTTGTGGCGGGTATCGGCACCGGTGGCACCATCACCGGCGTGGGCAAATATCTCAAGGATCGCAATCCCAACGTGCAGATTATCGGTGCCGAGCCTGCCGGTTCGCCCATTTTGACCGGTGGTGCAGCAGGCCCTCACGGCCTGCAGGGCATCGGTGCCGGCTTTGTCCCCGATGTGCTGGATATGTCGGTGGTGGACGAGGTTCTCACCGTCACCGAGGAGGAGGCGTACGCCGCCGCCCGTGCCCTGGTGCAGCGTGAGGGCGTGCTGGCAGGTATCAGCAGCGGTGCCGCTCTGGTGGCCGCCGTGCGATACGCCTCCCGCCCCGAGAATGTGGGCAAGACGATTGTGGTACTGCTCCCCGATACGGGAGACCGCTATCTGTCCACTGCCTTGTTTGCGGAATGATGGGGTGACGGTATGGAACAATATCGTGTAACAGGTATGACCTGCGCCGCCTGCAGCGCGCGGGTGGAGCGGGCGGTCAACGCCGTGGAGGGCGTGGACAGCTGCGCAGTCAACCTATTAACAAACTCTATGGTGGTGAGTGGCTCTGCCACCACGGCGCAGATTATCGCCGCGGTAGAGTACGCCGGCTACGGCGCATCGCTCAAGGGCGAGAAAGCCGCTCTAGCCGACACCGAAACTCCCGCCATTTTGCGGCGTTTGTTTGCCTCGATAGGCTTTTTGCTGGTGCTGATGTATCTCTCGATGGGATACACCATGTGGCACTTTCCGTTGCCGACTTTCTTAACCGATCATCCTCTGTGGATTGGCATTGCCCAGATGGTGCTGGCCGCCATCGTGATGGTGATCAACTGTCGTTTTTTCATCAGCGGTTTTGCCGCCCTATGGAGACGCTCTCCCAATATGGATACGCTGGTGGCACTTGGCTCTGCCGCCGCCTTTGGGTATAGCACCTATGTGCTCTTCACTATGAGTCATCACGCTCTCCACGACCTCTATTTTGAGTCGGCGGCGATGATCCTCACCCTCATCACGGTGGGTAAGATGCTGGAGGCGCGCTCTAAGGGACGCACCACCGATGCCTTGCGTGGTCTGATGGAGTTAGCCCCTCGCACCGCCACCGTCCTGCGGGATGGCAAAGAGCAGGTAGTGCCTGTGGACGATCTTCAGGTGGGCGATGTGTTTATCGTTCGTCCCGGCGATACCATCCCGGTGGATGGTATCGTCACCGAGGGTGAGAGCGCGGTCATTGAGTCTGCTCTCACCGGCGAGAGTATGCCGGTGGACAAGCGGGTAGACGACCGCGTCTTTGCCGCCACCACCAATTGCTCCGGCTATCTCATCTGTCGTGCCACCGAGGTGGGGGAGAACACCACCCTCTCTCGCATTGTGCAGTTGGTGGAGGACGCCGCCGCGACTAAGGCACCTATCGCCAAATTGGCGGATAAGGTGTCCGGTATCTTTGTGCCGGTGGTGATGGCGATTGCGGTGATTACCGCCGCCGTTTGGCTGCTGCTGGGGCAGGATGTGGGCTTCGCTTTTGCTCGTGGTATTTCTGTGCTAGTGATCAGTTGCCCTTGTGCGCTGGGTTTGGCTACCCCCGTTGCCATTATGGTGGGCAGCGGCGTAGGCGCCAAGAACGGTATTTTGTTTAAGTCTGCCGCCGCCTTGGAGCAGGCGGGACGCATTCGCATTGTGGCGCTGGATAAGACTGGCACCATCACCGAGGGACACCCCCAGGTGACGGATGTGCTTCCTCTGGGCGACGAGGTGGAACTGTTGCATGTAGCTTGTGCCTTGGAGCAGCACTCTGAGCATCCTCTGGGTACCGCTGTGCGGGAATACGGCGCAGAAAAAGGCGTTTCTTCCGTTGCTGTGACGGAGTTTGCCGTCCTACCCGGTAACGGTTTGACCGCTATGTTGGAGGGGGTCACCCTCCGCGGTGGTAACCGCCAGTTTATTGAAGAACACACCATTGTTTCGATCGAAACGGCGAGGTTGGCAGACCGTTTGGCGGAGGAGGGGAAGACGCCCCTGTTCTTTGCCGCCGACGACCGCCTGCTGGGTATCATCGCAGTGGCGGATCGCATCAAAGAGAATAGTCCTGCCGCGGTGGCAGAGCTTCAGCGGATGGGTATCCGCGTGGTGATGCTCACCGGCGACAACGCCCGCACTGCCGCCGCCATCGGTAAGCAAGTGGGGGTGGACAAGGTTATTTCCGACGTGCTTCCTGCCGATAAAGAGGAACAAATTCGTCTCCTGATGGATCAGGGAGCCACCGCCATGGTGGGCGACGGCATCAACGACGCCCCCGCCCTGACCCGCGCCCATCTGGGTATCGCCATCGGCGCAGGCACCGACATCGCTATGGATGCGGCGGACGCAGTGCTCACCCGCAGTCAACTGTCTGACGTGCCGGCCGCTCTGCGGTTGGGACGCGCCACCCTGCGTAATATTCGGCAAAATCTGTTTTGGGCATTTATTTACAACACCATCGGCATCCCCTTGGCGGCAGGTGCGTTTATCGCTCTGTTGGGGTGGGAGATGAACCCGATGTTTGGTGCCGCTGCTATGAGCCTGTCCAGTTTCTGCGTGGTCACCAATGCCTTGCGGCTCAATTTGGTTAAGTTGCACACAACACATACTGAAAAGAAAGAGGAGGAAACCATTATGGAGAAAGTCATCAAAGTCGAGGGTATGATGTGCCCCCATTGTGAGGCTCACGTGAAGAAGGCACTTGAGGAGATTCCCGGTGTCATCGCCGCCGTGGCCAGCCACACCGCCGGCACCGCCACCGTCACCCTATCTGAGGACGTGGACGTGGCCGTGCTGAAGGCCGCCGTGGAAGCCCAGGGTTACAAAACTTTAGACTAAAATTAAAATCCCCCGACTCAGTCGGGGGATTTTTGTTGCATCTCGTGCGCGTATGTGTTATAATAGACTATCAACCATACTGGAGGTGGAAGGATGGCATTGCAAGAAAGGCATAAAAATCGGCTTCGCCTGTGGATTCGTGTCGCTATGGTGTTTGTGGCGGTGGTGCTGCTGCTGTTTGCCGTGGGTATTCCCGTCGCCAATAATGCCATTGCCTTGGGCGTGGAAAAGGAGCTTAAGCGCATTCCTCTTCCCGCAAGCACCGAGTTGGTGGAATCTATCTCCAAGTCCGGCAAACTGGTGGGCAACGGTAATGGTGTACAGTATTTCGGCGCCATTCTCATCAAGAGCGATTTGTCTCCGGAAGACCTGGATGCTTATTACCAAACCTATCGCAACGCATCGTACGATTGTGTGATTGCGGGTCAACTGGATAATCGGATTCTGGCTATTGAGCACGGCGACTTGGCGTTTCGTCACGACGAGTACGGCGTCGGTTATTACATCGTCTACACCTGGGGCGATGCGCCGGATTGGGCGCAGGATTGGTTAGATACCGATCTGCGTGGACACTAACTGAGTTTGTAAAATTATTCACATAAGAAAGGACGTACTATTATGGTTAACTATCCCACTCCTCACATCAACGCGACTCCCGCTGATTTTGCTCCCACCGTGCTGATGCCCGGTGACCCTCTGCGTGCCAAGTTCATCGCAGAGAATTTCCTCACCGACGCTAAGCTGGTGAACAACGTTCGCGGCATCCATGGCTACACCGGCACCTACGAGGGTGTTCCCGTGTCTGTGATGGCCAGCGGTATGGGTATGCCCTCCATCGGCATTTATTCCTACGAGTTGTTCAATTTCTTTGATGTTAAGACCATCATCCGTGTTGGCTCTGCCGGTGCGCTGAATCCCGACATCAAGGTGCGCGACATCGTGCTGGGTCAGGGCGCTTGCACCAACTCTGCCTATGCTTCTCAGTACGGCCTGCCCGGCACTTATGCTCCCATCGCTTCCTACAATGTGCTGCGCACCTGCGCCGACATCGCCACCGAGATGGGTGTGCCCTTCCACGTGGGCAATATGCTGTCCTCCGACACCTTCTACGCCGACAACGGCGCTGAGGCCAACGCCGCCTGGACCAAGATGGGCGTGATGGCCATCGAGATGGAGGCCGCCGCCCTGTATATGAACGCCGCTCGTTGCGGCAAGCAGGCGCTGGCTATGTGCACCATCTCCGATCACATCGTGACCGGTGAGGCCACCACCGCCGAGGAGCGTCAGAACTCCTTCACCCAGATGATGGAGTTGGCCCTCAAGACTGCTAAGGCTTTGGCTTGAGAGGAGGGAAGACCGTGAAACGGGTATTTCTCATTGTGTTGGACTCCTGCGGTATCGGTCAGTTGCCCGACGCCGCCAACTTTGGCGACCACGATTGCCATACTATGAAGCGCATCTCTGCGTCGCCTAAATATTGTGCCGAGAACCTGCTGAAGATGGGTCTGGGCAATATCGACGGCCAGGATTACCTGCCCTATACGGCTGCTCCCACCGCCGCTGTGGCTCGCTTGGCGGAGCAGTCTATGGGTAAGGACACCACCATCGGCCACTGGGAGATCGCAGGCGTGATTTCTCCCAAGCCGCTGCCCACTTATCCTAATGGTTTCCCCGCCGAGGTGTTGGAGGCTTTTTCCACCGCCACCGGTCGTGGCGTGTTGTGTAACAAGCCCTATTCCGGTACCGAGGTCATCGCCGATTATGGTGCCGAGCACGTAAAGACCGGCGATTTAATCGTCTACACCTCCGCCGATAGCGTATTCCAGATTGCCGCCCACGAGGACGTGGTGCCGCTGGAGCAGTTGTATGAGTACTGCCGCATCGCTCGTGAGATTCTCCGTGGCGAGCACGGTGTGGGTCGCGTGATTGCCCGCCCCTTTACGGGTAGCGATCCCGATTTTAAGCGTACCGCTAATCGCCGTGATTTCTCCCTCGAGCCTCCCGCAGCCACCTTGCTGGATGCCATTGCTGCCACCGGTCAGACGGTGTGGGGCGTGGGTAAGATTTCCGACATTTTCGCCGCTCAGGGTATCACCCGTTGCGACCTGACCCACGGTAATGGTGAGGGTATGGAGATGGCGTTGAAGGCGGTGCAGACCGATTTTGAGGGCCTGTGCTTTGTGAATCTGGTGGATTTCGATATGCTGTACGGCCATCGTCAGGATGTGGACGGCTATGCCGCCGCCCTGACCGCCTTTGATAGCTGGCTCCCTGCTTTTATGGAGAAGATGGGGGAGGAGGATATTCTTATGATCACCGCCGACCACGGCTGTGACCCCGGCGACTCCCATACCGACCACACCCGCGAGTATGTACCGCTGGTGATGTACGGTGCTCCTGTTAACCCCGTGAATCTGGGCACTCGCTCTACCTATTCCGATATCGCCGCCACCGTGGCGGAGTATCTGGGTGTTCCCTATGGTGGCGCCGGCGAGAGTCTGTGGCCGCTGGTGAAGAAGGAGGGCGTGTGATGACGAGAGAAGCGTTGTGCGCCGCCGCCATCCAGGCGATGGGCAAAGCATATGCCCCTTATTCCGGTTACAAGGTGGGCGCCGCCCTGCTGACAGCGGACGGCAAGGTGTACACCGGCTGTAACATTGAGAACGCCTCCTACACCCCCACTGTGTGCGCCGAGCGCACCGCCATCTTTAAGGCGGTCAGCGAGGGTGACCGCGATTTCGCGATGATCGCCATCTGTGGCGGCAAGGACGGGGCGATTACCGGTGCGTTCCCGCCTTGCGGTGTGTGCCGTCAGGTGATGGCGGAGTTCTGCGGCAAGGATATGCCTGTCCTGATGGTGTCGGGGGAGAGCAGTTACACCGAGTGCACGCTGGGCGAGTTGCTGCCCTATGCTTTTGGCACGGAATATATTGAAAAATAAGCCTTTACATTTGGATTTTAGTGTGATAAAATGGTAAAAACGGCGGAAGGAGCTATGTACAATGGCAAACATTTGGCATAATATTGACCCTGCCCGTATCCATGCGGAGGATTTTGTCTGCGTTATCGAGATTTCTAAGGGCAGCAAGACGAAGTACGAGCTGGACAAAGAGACCGGTATGCTGAAACTGGATCGCGTTCTCTACACCTCCACTCACTATCCTGCGAACTACGGCTTCATTCCTCGCACCTACGGTGACGACGGCGACCCGCTGGACGTGGTGCTGCTGTGCTCCGAGCCCATCGAGCCTATGACGCTGGTGCGCGCCTATCCCGTTGGCGTGATCAATATGATCGACGGTGACCGCAACGACGAGAAGATTGTGGCGATTCCCTTCAAGGATCCCAACTACAATATGTACAAGGATATGGACGATCTGCCCACCCACGTTTTTGACGAGATGCGCCACTTCTTTACCGTGTATAAGAATCTGGAGCATAAGACCACTGCGGTTAACGAGATTGCCGCTCGTACCGACGCTCTGAAGGTCATTGACGAGGCCATCGATCGTTATGTCGAGGTGTTCTGCAAGGCTCACAAGGCATAATAACTGTCATCTAAGCACCCACTCGTTGAGTGGGTGCTTTTTCTTGCACATAGGGAAAACCATTGATATTACAAGGGTTGTCAGGTGTAAAGTTTATATGCTTGTCGGAGGGTTTAGGCGCTAAACCGCCCGTTTTTCTTGCATCCGGACGAATCTTGTGTTATAATTTTAGCAAGAAGATTGAAAGGGAGAGGAAACGGGATGAAAAATCAAACCATTGACCTCTATACACCGTCCGGTGAGCGCCTGGCCGCTGATCACGACCGCATCCCATGGGAAGTATATCCCCGTCCGACTATGCGCCGTGATTCCTACCTGTGCCTCAACGGCTGGTGGGATTTTGCGGTGAGCAAGGAGCATACCGCCCCCGTGACCTACGACAAATCCATCCGTGTACCTTATTGCCCTGAAAGCCTATTGTCGGGTGTGCATGAGGTACCGCCAAAGGGCAGTTATCTCTTCTATCACCGCACCTTTTCCTTGCCTGAAGGATTTCAAAAGGACCGCGTCATACTGCATATTGGTGCGGTGGATCAAGTGACTACCGTATGGGTCAACGGTGTGGATGTGGGCAGTCATGTAGGGGGTTATTTGCCCGTTTGGCTAGATATCACCGATTATCTACAGGAAGAAAATGAACTGGTGGTTCGTGTTGAGGACTACTTGGACATGGCGCAACTGCCCTATGGTAAGCAAAAGTATAAGCGTGGTGGCATGTGGTACACGCCGGTCAGCGGCATCTGGCAGACGGTGTGGCTGGAGAGTGTGCCCGCTGAGTACGTGTGTGCCCTGAACGTCACTGCCGATGAGAAGGGCGTCACCATTGATGTAGATGGTGTCACCGACGGCACTGTCTCCGTCACGACACCCGACGGTGTGTTGGAGTGCGCTTTGCGCAATGGAGTAGCACGGGTGGATTTGAGCAATCCGCGTCTGTGGTGTCCCGAAGATCCGTATTTGTATGAGTATATTGTAAAAACGGCTGAGGACGAGGTGAAGTCCTATTTCGCCATTCGCACCTTGGACACTCGTATTATCAACGGTATTCCTCGTATGTGTCTTAACGGTAAGCCGATCTTTTTCCATGCCGTGTTGGATCAGGGGTATTGGAGTGATGGTTTGTTTACTCCGCCGTTGCCTACCTGCTATGCGTGGGACGCCGAGAAAATGCAGGCCTTGGGATTCAATACTCTGCGTAAGCATATCAAAATTGAGGCGGAACAATTCTACTACGACTGTGACCGCCTCGGTATGTTAGTGTGGCAGGATATGGTGAATAACGGCCGTTATTCTTTCTTGCGCGACACCGCGTTGCCCACCATCGGTATGAAGAAACTGTGCGATAAGCACCTGCATCGGGATAAAGCGACTCGTGCAGCTTTCAAAATGGCGATGACACAGACGGTGAAGCAACTGAAAAAGCACCCTTGCATCGTTGGCTGGACCATCTTTAACGAGGGTTGGGGTCAGTTTGACAGCCAGCGGATGTACGAACTGCTGAAAGAGCAGGATAGCACCCGTTTCATTGACACTGCCTCCGGTTGGTTTAAGGGCGCGGACAGCGACGTTGTCAGCGAGCACGTGTACTTCAAACCCTATCGTTTTAAGGCGGGGGACAAGCCGGTGTTTTTGTCCGAGTTTGGCGGCTATTCCTACAAGCCGGAGGGTCACGTGTTCAATGTTGAGAAGACCTATGGCTATCGCCTGTTCAGCGAGCAGAGCGCCTATATGGATGCGGTGGAGGAACTGTATCGCAAGGAGATTATCCCTGTCGTTTCTCGTGGCCTGTGCGGTGCGGTGTATACCCAGTTGTCCGACGTGGAGGATGAAACCAACGGTCTGTATAGTTACGACCGTAGAGTATGTAAAGTGGATGAGGTGCGTATGCGCGCCTTGGCTGATGAGATAAAAGGAGCGATGGAACGATGAACGTGTGTTTATACGGAGCATCCAGCAATCAAATCGATCAAAAATATATAGCCGCTACCGAGGTTCTGGGCGAGGAGTTGGCAAAGGCCGGCCACGGCTTGGTTTACGGCGCCGGCGGTTGCGGCTTAATGGGCGCCGCCGCTCGTGGTATGACCCGCTGTGGCGGTCATATCGTAGGTGTGGTGCCGGAGTTCCTCAATGTGGACGGCATTCTCTACGATAAATGCGACGAGATGGTGTACACCGAGACGATGCGCCAGCGCAAGCAAATTATGGAGGAACGCTCGGACGCCTTTATCGTCACCCCCGGTGGTATCGGCACCTACGAGGAGTTTTTCGAGATCTACACCCTCAAGCAGTTGGGCAGACATCAAAAGCCGATCATCCTCTTTAATATCGACGGCTTTTTCGATCGCCTGTACGATATTTTGGATGGCTTGGTCAAGGATGGTTTTATGCGCGACACCTGCCTCTCTTTGTTAACCTTTGCTACCACTCCCGAAGAGGTGTTGGCCCAGCTGGAAGCTGCTTCTCACGCGGTGGACGTGACCGAAACCAAATATATTTGATAGAGAACCGACCTGGTTACAGGTCGGTTTTTCTATTGCCAAAACACACCATTGATTTCGTGGTTTGGCGACACATATTTGCGGGCCGTTGCCGCACAATAGGGGTGAATTTATGTGAGGTGACTGCAAATGAAAAAGAGATGGTTTTGCATCGTTTTGGCCGCGATGGTGGCAATAGGGATCGTTCTGTGGAGAGCCATACCCGACCAACCGCCTACTGTAACCACGACGGTTCTGACTCCCACGCGAGTAGAGCAGACGGTGTCGTGCAATGGTGTGATTGAGGCGGCGGATGGCGTGGGGGTATTTGTGCCGGTGGCGTGTCAGATTGCCGATGTGCGCGTGACGGTAGGTCAGCGCGTAGCGAAGGGGGATGTGTTGGCGGTCATTGACAAAGAGGCCACCTCTGCCGCGACGACAGATATACCGACTCAAGTGGCGTTGGCTGCATTGGAGACAGAATTGGTGGCGCCGGAGGATGGCATCGTAGCGCAAGTGTCTGCCGAGAGTGGCAAGACGCTGAAGGCGGGAACACCCTGCGCTTGGATTGTTCGGCCTTGCGATTTGCAGATTCGCGTCGCCATCCGTGAAAAGGATTTGCGCACGATTGGTGAAGGGATGGCCGTCCGCATCAGCGGCGATGGTTTGAATCAAACGGCGTATATGGGAAAATTAACGGAGGTTTCCTGTGCGGCGTCTGCGGATGGTTCGGTTCCAATGGTGGCGGGGATTGTGACCTTGGATGAGGATCAGGTTGACGCCTCTTTTCGGTTGGGTTTGTCCGCAAAGGTGACGGTGATTACATCGGTGACAGAGGAGGGGTATGTGATCCCCTACGAGGCGGTGCTGGCAGACGAAGAGGGGTCTTATGTTTACTTGTTGAAAGACGGCGTGGCGCGCAAACAATACGTCGTGCAGGCGGTGTCGGTGCCAAGCGGTCTTCTGCTGACAGGTGAGGAGTGGAATGGTCAAAGAGTCGTTTTGGATTCGGAACAGGTGAGGGCTGACGGTGCCGTCGTTTTGGAGGTGACCTCGTGAGCGGATTGTGGCGTAGCGCGTGGGTTGCGCTGGGACGCCGACGTTTGCGCACGCTGCTTACGGTCAGCAGTATTGCTATCGGCACGGCTATGGTGGTGTTGGTGATCGGCATTAGCGGTGTAGGGAGTCACGCCATTCAGAACGAACTGGAAAGTATGGGTATTGACGGCCTTTCGATTAGTGCGACAGATGGATTGACTGTTTCGGCGTTGACCACCATACGCAATCTTTCGTCAGTACGGCAGGCTATGCCGCTGTCTTTGCAGTTCGCTTCCGCTGTTGCGGCCGGAGAGTCGTATTCTGTGGTAGGATGCGGCATTGATTCCGGTGCGGATCAGGTGATATCGTTGCGCTTGCTTCACGGGCGGATGCTGGTGGCGCAAGACGTTGCGGCGCAAAGTAATGTGTGCGTGGTAGACGAAGCTTTGGCACGCGAAGCATTTGGGCGCTCCAATATCGTTGGGCAGACGCTGTCCCTATTTTACGAAGACGGAGTGCTGGACGTCGTTGTGGTGGGGGTGACGGCAACCGGCAGTAGTTTATTGCAAAACGTAACCGCGCTGATTCCGTATATGGTATACCTGCCCTATACAACACAGCAGCAAGCGACGGGGGAGTATGAGTTTGATCAAATCGCGGTGCGACTGCGGTCTGGTGAGGCGTCGGAAACGGTGGCGGCAGGCATCGAAGACGTGTTGGCGAAGACGGGGGAGGAGTACGGCAAATTAACCACCGAAGATTTGGCCACACAGCGTGCTCGATTGAATGCGCTGGCAGATATTTTGTCAATGGTTTTGGCCGCCATCGGAGGCGTTTCCTTGTTGGTTTCGGGATTCGGCATACTGACGGTGATGTTGTCATCGGTCCACGAGCGCACCCGCGAAATCGGTGTTAAGAAAGCCATCGGAGCCACGCGGCAGCGCATTATGGCGGAGTTTTTGGCCGGTGCTTTGTTGATGAGTGCGCTGGGCGCGTTGGCAGGATTGCTGTTGGGGTGCGGCATCGTGGTGGTGGGGTGCTGGACACTGGGTGTTCCTGTCATCTTTTCTGCGCAAAAGCTGGTGGGTGTATTCCTGCTTACTTTGTTGTTGGGCACCGTATTTGGCGCCTATCCGGCCTATCAGGCGGCCGGAATGCGCCCGGTAGAAGCGTTGCGATACGAAGGATAACGGATTCTGCTTTTTTGTAAAATATTTATTTACTTTTGGTGGCAAATGTGGTATAATGCTACGGGCGAATAGTATAACAACTGTTTGCAACGGTAATTATGCCTATTAAGTCAGCCCTATTGCTGAGATTATTTGCTATCAGGGGTGTTTCTATAGTGAGAAAGTATAGAATTAACGGCGGTATTCCGCTGTCCGGCGCGGTGGATATCAGCGGCGCCAAAAATGCGGTGGTAGCGATTCTTCCTGCCGCTCTGCTGGCGGACGAGCCTTGCCGCATTGAGAATATTCCGAATATCAAAGATGTCGCCACTTCCTTGCTGTTGCTGGAGTCGCTCGGTGCCAAGGTCACCCGTATCAACGAGCATACGGTGGAGATCGACCCCACCACTGTCAACACCTGCGAGGTGAACGACGATCTGGCTCGCAGTATGCGTGCATCGTATTATTTCATCGGCGCTTTGTTGGGCAAGAGCGGCCGTGCTCGCGTTCCGATGCCGGGCGGTTGTTGGTTTGGCGAGCGCCCGATGGACCTGCACCTGAAGGGGTTTCGTGCGCTGGGCGCCGAGGTAAATCCTGTTGAGGGGGATTGCATTGAGGTCCAGTGCAACCAGCTGATGGGTAATTCCATTTATCTGGATACCGTCAGTGTTGGTGCTACCGTCAACATTATGCTGGCCGCTGTGCGTGCTATGGGTATGACCATCATCGAGAATGCGGCCAAGGAGCCTCATATCGTTGACCTGGCCAACTTTTTGAACACGATGGGCGCCGATATCCGCGGTGCGGGTACCGACGTGATTAAGATTCGCGGCACCCAGTATTTGCATAGCGCAAATTATTCCATCATCCCCGATCAGATCGAGGCGGGTACCTATATGGCTATGGCGGTGGCGACCCGCGGCGACGTGTTGGTGCGTAACGTCATTCCGAAGCACTTGGAGTCCATCACGGCTAAGTTGATTGAGATGGGTGCTTGGGTAGAGGAGATGGATGACGCGGTGCGCGTGCGTTGCAGCGAACCTCTTCAGCACTGCAATATTAAGACGATGCCTCATCCCGGCTTTCCCACCGATATGCAGCCGCAGATTGCGGTGCTTCTGTGCTTGGCGCAGGGTGTGAGCCACATCACCGAGGGTATTTGGGAGAACCGTTTCCGCTATACCGAGGAGCTCAATCGAATGGGCGCCAAGATCGAGGTCAACGGCAATTCCGCCACCATCACCGGCGTGGACAAGTTGACGGCCGCCAGTGTCACTTCTTATGACCTGCGCGCCGGTGCGGCTATGGTGATTGCCGGTCTGGCTGCAGAGGGCGTCACCGAGATTGATAATATCCGCTATATTGAGCGCGGTTATGAGAATATTGTGAAGAAATTGATTCGTTTGGGCGCTGAGATTTCTCTGATTGAAGAGGAAGACTGATCGTCGTTGTATGTGACGCCGCAGATACTGCCATAGGCGGTTTCTGCGGCGTTCTTATTGAAAGGAGGGGAACTAGATGCTGCGGTATTGTCCGTTATTTTCCGGTAGCACAGGTAACTGCACCTACGTCGGTACGGCGGATGGCGGCATTCTGATCGATGCCGGTGTGTCCGCAAAAAGGATCAAAACGGCTCTGTCAGAGCGAGATATCGACCCCTCCACCATTCGTGCGGTGCTGTTGACCCACGAACATTCCGATCACGTGGCAGGTTTACAGGTGCTTAGCAAGCAATTTGGATGGCCTGTGGTGGCGTCCGAGGGTACCCTAGACGCACTGGCTGAGCAGGATAAGCTTCCTTGCAACAGTAAGATTTTTATGCTGCCGTCCCAGCAGTCTGTGACTGTGGCGGGACTCCGCGTTTCCTCTTTCGAAACGCCCCATGACAGTCGTCAGTGTTATGGCTATCGCATCGATAGCGAGGACGGCCGTTCGCTGGCAATGACCACCGACTTGGGCTATCTTCCCGATTCGGTTCTGCAGGCGATTTTGGGTTGTCAGACGGTACATATCGAATCCAATCACGACCCGGAAATGTTGCGCAACGGTCCATATCCATATTGGTTGATTCAGCGTATTCGCGGCTACGGCGGCCACCTGTCTAACCAAGAGTGCGCCGCCGTATTGCCGGCGTTGGTGTCGGCGGGAGCGAATCGTATTGTCCTGGCTCACCTGAGCGAGCATAACAACACGCCTGAACTGGCGCTGGGTTGTGCATCGAGTGCGTTGACGTCCGCCGGTGTTGCGGTGGGCAGAGATTGCTTGCTGTCTGTGGCGAAACCCACAGGCGATACGCCTGTAATCTATTTCTGATGGAGGGAGTAGTATGCTGAATATCACGCTGCTGTGCGTCGGCAAGCTGAAAGAGGCGTATTGGCGCGATGCCTGCGCGGAATATGAAAAGCGGTTGGGCGCTTTTTGCCGTTTTCGCTTGATTGAGGTGGCGGAAGAGCGTTTGCCTGACAATCCCTCCGCCGCACAGATTGCGGCTACCATTGAGGCTGAGGGCAAGCGTTTGCTGGATCAAATCCCGCGCGATAGTGCCGTGATACCGCTGTGTATTGAGGGAAAGGAATTGGATTCTCCCGCCTTGGCGGCGCGTGTGCAGAAGTTGGCGGTGGATGGCACCAGTCACATTACCTTCGTCATCGGTGGCTCTTGGGGTCTCTCGGATGCAGTGAAGAATCGTGCGGTATTGCGCCTGTCAATGTCGCCGATGACATTCCCGCATCAGTTGGCACGCGTAATGGTGCTGGAGCAGGTGTATCGTGCCTTCCAGATTTCTTCCGGAGGCAAATATCACAAATAAGAAAAGCACCCGACACCAAATTGGTGTCGGGTGCTTCTTGCTTTTACAATAGTCCCGCCGTGTCGTAATGTCGTCGGCATAACCTGCTACTATATACAGCAGGGTGGGTATCGCCCATCTCTTTCTGGCTCCCTTCGTCCCGCCGAGGCGGGGAGGTCTGCACTCCACAGACGGAGCAGGATTCCCGTTTACAAAGTGTAGTAGGGTTAAAAGACGACAGTCCGCGAGCACAGCAGGATAATCATTAGCTCAGGGGAGCGGGTTCCTCGTTGATCTCGTAGTAATCGCTCAGGCGTTCCTCAAAGATCTCAGCGATCTCGTCGAAGGTCTCGTCGTCCTCGATGGGAACCAGCAGATCCTCGCCCTCGTCGTTAACCACTTCAAGGATGACCAGCTCGCCGTCATCCTCGATAGCCTCATCGGCCTCGGTGTAGATGGGCAGCAGCGCCACGTAACGACCGTCGTCGGTCTCGATGGCGTCCAGCAGCTCAAACTGATGCTCTTTACCTTCATCGTCCAGAACGGATACGATGTTATTGCCAAACTCTTCAGACATAGTATTCACTCCTTTTCTTCGATATTGTAATGATACCCTATATTCTGCATTCCGTCAAGATGGATTTTGTTGCCGATGGGATTGATTTGCATACTATGGGATTAGGACAGACCGATGGGAGGGGAGAAAATGCCTAATTTTTATATACACGTCGGATCGGTGACCAATGCGATGCGAGGTAAACAGCTGCTGGAAGAGCAGGGGATGCGCGCATATCTTCACCGCTCGCAACACCCCTCTGTCGGGGATGGATGTGGTTACAGTCTGTTGGTTACCGGTGACGTGAAGAAGGCTGAACACGTACTGAAACAGCGCGGTGTTCGCGTGATTCGTGTGACGGATGCGATGTAAGGGGTGAGAGAATGATTTATTGGGATAATGCAGCGACCACCTTTCCAAAGCCGTCAACTGTGCGGGTTGCGTCGTGTAAAGCAAATGCACTTTACGGTGCGAATCCCGGCCGATCCGGCCATAAAATGTCTTTGATAGCCGCTGAGCAGGTGTACGAATGTCGTCGAGCAGTGGCTGACTTCTTTGGACTCGCTGATATAAGCAGCGTCGTCTTCACGTCGAACTGTACGGCTGCCATCAACACGGTGATTCGCGGTGTGTTGGGGGAGAACGAACGGGTGCTTACGTCGGATTTGGAGCATAATGCCGTGATGCGTCCGCTAAACGCTTTATCGGGAGCGGTGCTACGCTACGACGTGGTCAATTGGTGCGCGGACGAGGACGAACTGGTGGAACGATTCCGTCGGGCAATTCGGCCGAACACGAAACTGCTGATGTGTACCCACGCTTCCAATGTTTTTGGCGTCACCCTTCCGATACAAAAATTAGGAAAACTGGCTCATCAATATGGATTGTTATTCTGCGTGGATGCGGCGCAGAGTGCCGGCATTCTGCCCATCAATATGGAAGCCGACGAAATCGACTTTTTGTGTGTAGCACCTCACAAGGGACTATATGCGCCGATGGGAACGGGATTGTTATTATGCCGAACTTCCGCTTTCATCGAACCACTGATTCGTGGAGGTACTGGCAGTCACTCTTTGTCGCTGGCACAGCCCGACGAATTCCCTGACCGATTGGAGAGCGGTACTCTAAATGTGTCGGGAATCTGTGGTATTCGCGCCGGTATTGATTTTGTGAAAAGCAGGGGGATTACGGCAATCCATCGGCACGAGATTCGATGTTTGCAGTATGTGTATGATCAACTGTTTGATCATCCTGCATTCTGCTTTTACACCGCGAGACCTTGTGTGGGCAAAATGGGTCCCGTTATGTCGCTGAATGTGAAAAACACACCATCGGAGCAGGTAGGGGCGTGGCTGGACGAGCACAATATTGCTGTGCGCGCAGGTTGGCATTGCGCGCCTGCGGCACATCGCCATTTTGGCACAATCGAGGGCGGGACAGTGCGATTGGCGCCCTCGATTTTTTCGACGGAAGAGGAGGCGCGGCGCATTTGTAAAGTTTTTTTGCAAATTGCGGAAAAATCGTTGCACTAATAGGAATTTATGTTATAATGGACTAAAATGGGTTTGTATAGGCCGATGATGCCATCGGTTGCTCATAACTTTGAAGACTTTACAGTACGAGGAGGTAAAAGAATGGCCGCGTTTTTTGTGAATCTTTGGCAGCAAATTGTTGGCTTCTTTGTCACCTACAACTGGATATCGGATACGTTGGATATTCTGTTGGTAGCAATCTTTTTCTACTTCATCATCCGTTTGGTGCGTGATTCCCGCGCCGAGCAGTTGCTGCGTGGCATTTTGATTCTTGTGGTCGTCTACATTGCCGCCTCCTTGTTTGAGTTGAAGACGGTTCAGTACCTGCTGCAGGCGTTGTTTGACAACGGTCTGTTGCTGCTGATTGTGGTGTTCCAGCCTGAGGTGCGCCGCGCTCTGGAGCAGGCCGGTAATTCTCGTAGCGGCCTTGCTCGCATTTTCGGCGGTTTCAAGGCAGAGAACAACGCCACCCATATCGAGCAGTGGAATAAGGCGATCGAGGAGACGGCCGACGCGCTGGAGATTCTGCAGAAGCAGAAGATGGGCGCTCTGGTGGTGATGGAGCGCTCCACCCGTTTGGGCGAGATTGTTCGCACCGGTACCATTATCGAGGCAGAGCCTTCTGCGGCGTTGATTTCTGCCGTGTTCTACAACAAGGCTCCCTTGCACGACGGCGCGATGATTATCCGCGACGGCAAGGTGTATGCGGCCTCTTGCATTCTGCCGTTGACCAACAACCTACAGATCAGCCGTGAGCTGGGTACTCGTCATCGTGCCGGTGTCGGCATGAGCGAAGAGTCCGATGCTATTGTGGTTATTTTGTCTGAGGAGACGGGTATGATCTCTATCGCCGAGGCCGGCGAGCTCAAGCGTAACTTCACCCGCGAGACGCTGATTAAGACGTTGGCCGATCGCATCCTGTGGAACGACGAGGAGCCGGAATCTTTGAAGAAGATTCGCAAATTGCGCCTGGCCAGAAAGGAGAAGAAGTGATGAAAAAACATCTTTCTTTCAGCCACCTTCTCCGTAAAGATAAATTGATGATGCTGGTTTCTTTGATCCTGGCTATCGTGATTTGGTTTTTGGTGGTTTACAATCAGGGCAACGCCGAGCAGCGCGTGATTGGCAACGTGCCTGTCACTGTGGCGCTGACTCCCTACGCTAGTGAAGATTTGAATTTGCGCATTGTCGATGGTGCCGATGCGGTGGCGACCATTACCGTGGAGGGTCCCCGCTCGGTGATCGGTATGCTGACGGCGAAGGATATTACCGTCGTGGCGGATACCGGCGCGATTCTCAAAGAGGGCACGTATACGTTGCCGTTGCGTGTATCCAATACGGGCAATTATAAGGTGTTGAGCGTGGTCGGCCCCAAGGGTACGAACAACGCCATCAGCGTAACCTGCGATGTGTGGAGCGAGAAGCCGTTTGCGTTAACTCCCGATAATGTCGAGATGCCCAAACTGTCGGTGACCAACACCGAGCAGTTGCGATTCGGTACACCTTCTCTCAGTGGAACCGCCATTACGGATGGTGCCGTTACAGTGAGTGGACCTAAATCGGCAATTGCGCGTATCGCGCGTATTGCTGCTATCGTTTCCGACGAGGCTCAGTTGTCTGAGACGGCCTCTTTCAGCGCGGATTTGGTGGCTTACGATCAGTACGACCGTCCCGTCGAGTCTATTTCCTTCCTCAACACCGAGAATAGCAGGGTGCACGTGGTTGTGCCTGTGATGGAGTATTATAAAGAGTCCGTCTACCTGAACATCAAGAACGCCCCTGAGACGCTCTATGACAAGGTGACGTTGTCCAAGGATCATATTGAGTTGTGGGCCATTCCCAACGAGCTGGAAGAGTATATGGACGTGGTCCGTGCGGGACTCACCGTTGATTTCGACCAGTTGTTGGCTGAAAAAAAGGACGTTAACAACGTGATCACTTTGGACGAGACCGGTAGTGTCTTGCCGTTTGGCAACAGCGTGACGCTGACTGTGGCGATGGATTTATCCGGTTACACCAATAAGACGTTGTCCGTCCCGATTTCCACCGATAACATCGTGGTGGAGAATTGCCCCGAGGGCTATATCGTGAAACCCGAGACGAATCAGCCTCTGGAGATTACCCTGTGCGGTCCTTCTTCTGTATTGAAGAAGATTGACCCTAAAAAGGTGCGCATTGTCATCGATGGACAAGGCTTGCAGCCTGTCCACAATCAAAAGGTGTCTGTGCGCGTTGAGGTTGACAGCGATTCGGTCTGGGCCTACTATGGCGTGGATGGATACAAGATTGAAATCAGCATTGTAGAAGAGTAAAAAAGAAGGGCTGTGCGTTATGCACAGCCCTTCTTTTATTTTGCTTTGCGAATGGTGATGACGTTTTGTCCACTGAACGTGTACAGTTCGTAGTCCCACATCGTCTTGTCCGGATACAAGTGACTGTTCACCATTTTTTGCGTGAGGGTGGCGTTTTTCAGGAATAGCAGCGCGTTTTCGTACTTTCCTTTTTCAAATTGCAGATGTACAACGGTGTCGCCATCGCGGATGCATCCTGCTATCGCCTCAGCGATGGTGTCGCGGTCGTAGGAGTCGATATATGTCTGGTTGCGCACAAAGTAATTATCTTTGGTGGCGGTACAGGATTCGGTGTACAGTTGAGAATCTATGACGTGAGTGCGCGACAACATATCCGAGGTGATGTTGAAATAGGCGTAGGTCGGTTGCGCGTCGTTGTCGTTCCACGTGGGATCCAAATAGTAGTAGGCACCATTGATGTTGACCAGGTTCCACATATGCGGAATGCCGTCATCCAAGGAGTGCCCCAATACGACGGTGGCGGGGATGGAGACGCGATGCAACAGCAACTGCATCGCTTTTGCATACCCTTCGCAGACCGCTTTGCCATTGACGAGAGCGCCATAGGCCGAGTAGGCATCCGCAAATTCTTGCGACGAAGCCTCCGCAGCTTGGTCGTCATAGGTGCACAGAGCCATAAGTCGGTCGTGGAGATAGATCTCCGTATCATAATGGTCGGTTGAGAGCGGCAGGTCGTCGAGAATGATCTGAATGGCCGTCTCCAGCTGGTCGGATGCGTTCGAGCGTTGATCGGCTGTCATGGTGAATTGTAACACCAGCGTGTCGTACACGTTTTGGCCATTGATCTCGTGTCCTTCCAAACTATAGGTGCGATCCAGGTAGAAAAACTGGGGATTATCGTGTAGGAAGGCCTCGAAAACGCGGGATAACGCCTCTTGATTGAGTTGTACGTCGGAGATGGCGATGCGTATGCCGGGGCACAGCTGGCCGTCGGCGCCGGTTATGGTGTTGTCATCCATACCGTGGTCGCGCAAAGCCGTGTAGATTTGACCGTAGCATTTCTGCTCGTCGTTAGCCAGATGACGGTATTGCAGATATTGGTAATATTCGCTTTGATACTTGGCTCCGTTTACTTGTATGGCGTCGGCGCTGGGTGTTGCCGGCGGAGTGGTCGTAATCGTGCAACCGCCGATGGATAGCGCCAATACGCAAACGAGAGCAAGCCATTTCACTTTTGTCATAGCTACTCCTATACGATGGGGATGGTATTAGTTCGAGATAACGGCTATCTTGCCGTCGTTGACGGATGCGAGGTGTTCCAATCCGGTTTGATAAGCATTGAAATGATCGATGCGCAAATCGGTAGATGCGTGGTTGGAGAGTAGTTCAAAATACCCTTTAAGAGAGCGGTCGGGCATCAAGCATTGGTTGATTACCGCCGCCGTGATTTCGGCACAGATGGTGTCGTATGCTTGGGCGTTTTCCCACTGCTGATATTGAAGCAACGCCGCGATCTGTTTTGGGGTCAATTGCAACGATTCGGCTCGCAGTCGCACTGTGGCGCCGTTGTCGTCCTTATAAGCGATTTCTTCGGACAGGGTGAAGGAGAGATTTTCGCCCAACTTCGTGAAAAAGTTTTCCGCGTTGGCGATGGAGAAGGACAGATAGTGACTCACAGGCAGATTGGTCAACGCCGCAATCGCCTTTGTCACGCCGATAGGGCCTTGTTTCTGCAAAATATTCGCCAGGGCAGTGCCGTTAAACTCAGTTGTGGGGGACATGGGCGTAATCTCAATGACGCCGCCGTTGGGGTCGCTCTCGACTAAGGCAAAGCGCTCGTATCCCACATCTTTGATAATCACCATACAGTAGGCAGAATCCGGTAAAACGACGGGCTTTTCGGTGCCGTCGGTGGTGGAGTCGCTTTGCGTCGCATCATTGCCGCCAAAGCCGAGTGCCAGCCAGGTGATTAGCAAAGCAAGGGCAGCCAGTATGGCGATGACCGACACGGCATACTGAACCGGTTTAGAAGGCGGCCAACGCCGTGGTTTCGTGAAGTATAACGGCATCGTTGACGCCTCCTTTCGTGGTGATGTTAGGCTTCTTCGCCGTAGAGCGAACCGGCTTTGCAGGCGGTGATTTTAACGGGGATAATGGTTCCCTCTGGCTTGGTGGTCTTTACCATAACCGTCAGATACGTATCGGTGTGGCCATCGGTGATGCCGTCGGGATAAGGCGTTTCCAGCAGCACGTTGACAATCTGCCCAACATACCGCTCGGCATAGGTGTTGGCACTGCGGTTGCAGATGGTCTGCATGGCTTTGCTACGCGTTCTTTTTTCGCTGTTATCCACCTGATCGGGCATACGATCGGCTCTGGTGCCGGCACGACGGGAATAGGCAAATACGTGAGCCTGGGCAAACGCGATGGATTCCATAAATCGGCAGGTTTCCTCGAACTCCTCTTGGGTTTCCCCGGGGAATCCTACCATAATGTCGGTGGTGATGGCACAATCGGGGAAATGATGTCGGAGACGAGCGCACAAATCGGCGTATTCCTCGGTAGTGTAATGGCGATTCATACGTTTGAGGGTGGCGTTGCATCCGCTTTGCAGAGCCAGATGGAACTGAGGGCACAGTTTGGGTTGCGCCTTCATACGGGCGATGACGTCGTCGGTGATGAAATCCGGTTCCAAAGAACCCAAGCGAACCCGTTCAATGCCCTCTACCGCGCACGCGGCGTCCACGGCGTCGGCTATGGTCAGGTTACAATCCTGACCGTAGGCGGTCAGGTTGATGCCTACCAATACCACCTCTTTATAGCCGTTAGCAGCCAATCGGGTCAATTCCGACGTGATATCCTCAGGCTTGCGAGAGCGTACACGGCCGCGGGCGTAGGGGATGATGCAGTAGGAACAGAAACGGTTGCAACCGTCTTGAATTTTGACAAAGGCGCGGGTGCGGCCTTGGAACGCATCGATTTCCATCTCTTCATAGACCGCGGTATGGGGCGGCACGCAGCAAATGCGCTGCTTCTCCGCCAAGTATTCCTCTAACTTAGGCAACAGATCGCTGCGGACGGCGTTGCCCAGTACGATATCCACCTCAGGCAGCGCGAAGGCTGCGTCGGGATACGCCTGGGACATACAACCACACAGGATGATAACGCCATCGGGGAGGTCGCGACGGCAACGCCGCAAAAATTGGCGCAGCTTGCGGTCGCTCTCTCCGGTCACGGTGCAGGAATTGATGACCAGCGCGTCGGCGCGGGTCTGCTCGGGCACATATTCACAGGTTTCGTAACCGGCCAATTCAAGTTGGCGACGCATAGCCTGGGTTTCATATTGATTCACCTTGCATCCGGCGGTGTGAAAAGCAACTAACATAGCAGTTTCCTCGTATCGTATAAAAACTCAATTATACATTATAGACCCAAAAGGGCGAAAATGCAACGACATCCTTCAAAAAGACGGAAATTTTGTAAAAATTCCGGTGTGAGCGGTTGCTTTTTACCGCAATAACTGGTAGACTATACAAGATTAGGGGAATGGGAGCGTCACTATGAGCCGAGTTTCGTACAAGAGAACTAAGGTTGCTTGTTATTTGGGATACATCACACAGGCGATATCCATTAATTTGTTGCCGTTGCTCTATCTGAGATTTCAGAATGAATTTTCGGTTACTTTGTCGCAACTTGGCTTTTTGGCGACGCTCCTGTTTGTGATCCAAATCGTTGTGGATTTGCTGGCGGCTAGATTCGGCAAGTTTATGTCCTATCGGACTGGCAGTGTCGTTGCTTTTTCCGTATCTGCTTTGGGCTTGGTTTTGCTATGCATATTGCCTGCGCGGATGTCCAATCCGTATGTGGGCGTGCTGGTATCCGCCGCTTTGTTTTCAATTGGCGGAGGCTTAATTGAGGTATTGATCAGTCCGATGGTGGATGCCATTCCCGAAGAGGGCAAGGTGGGGGAGATGAGCCTCCTCCATTCCTTCTACTGTTGGGGCGTGGTGGCTGTTATTGCGCTTTCAACCTTGTTTTTCGTATGGGTTGGTGTTGAGCACTGGCGTTTGTTGGTGCTGCTATGGGCGCAGGTTCCCGTGTTGACGGCGCTTATGTTCATGTTGGTGCCCATCCCTCCTAAACCTGAGGAGATACAAACCGATTCTACGGCTTCTTCGGTGATGCGGTTTAGCTTGTTTTGGCTGTTGATGGCGCTGATGTTGTTTTCCGGTGCGGCGGAGCTGGCACCCGCCCAATGGGCGTCCTTTTTCGCCGAGCATAACCTGGGCATTCCCAAAGCGGTCGGCGATTTGCTGGGGCCTTGCGCTTTCGCCGTGTTTCAGGGTCTGTCTCGTGTGTCGTTTGCGCGTATGACCCGTCGGCGTGATCCGCGCCGTTTGCTGATTTGGCACGCCATTGGTTGTCTGGTCAGTTACGCTGTCATTGTATTCGTGCCGAATGCGGTTGTTTCGCTGCTGGGATTTTGCTTGTGTGGCTGGTGTATCGGCCCGATGTGGCCCGGTATGCTCAGCTTGAGCTCGGCGCGCTTCCCGTCCGGTGGCACCTCTATGTTCGCCGTCTTGGCATTGTGTGGTGATGTCGGCTGCGCGACGGCGCCGATGCTGGTTGGTGCGGTAACTGATCGGTTGACCGCATCGGCTTGGGTTTCTGCGGCGGCTATGCGTGGTGGTTTCGCGGTGTGTATGGCGTTCCCGATGTTGTTGATTATAGGCTTGCTGATGTTGCAAAGACATCAGTCGAGCCGATGATATGTGACAGAAAGAGTGAGTGCGTTTGTTCAAGATTTTGCAAAAAGAAATTTTGTGTCCTGCCGTGGTGCGGATGGTGATCAAAGCACCGCTGGTAGCCGCCAAGGCGCAGGCCGGTCAGTTTGTGATTCTGCGTGTGTCGGAGGATGGCGAGCGCATTCCGCTGACGGTTGCTGACTACGACCGCGCAGCCGGCACGATTACTATTATTTTCCAAATCGCCGGCGCTACCACGCTGGCCTTGAGTTATATGTCGGTAGGGGAGTGCCTGCAGGATTTTGTGGGCCCTCTTGGTCGCGCAACCGAAACCGAAGGCCTGAAGAAGGTGGCGGTGATCGGTGGCGGTGTCGGTACGGCCATCGCCTATCCTGTGGCTAAGAAACTGCACGAGCAGGGTGCCGAGGTGCACTGCGTCGTGGGTTACCGTAACAGCGACCTGGTCATTCTGCAGGATGAGTTTGCTGCCGTCAGCGACCGCTTGTTCGTGATGACCGATGACGGTTCTTATGGTGAAAAGGGACTGGTGACCGAGGCGTTGCGTCGCTTGATTGAATCCGGCGAAGTGTACGATGAAGTCATCGCGATTGGCCCTCTACCGATGATGAAATTTGTCAGTCTGCTGACCAAAGAATACGGCATCAAGACTGTGGTGAGCATGAATCCCGTGATGATAGACGGTACCGGTATGTGCGGCGGTTGCCGCTTGACCGTGGGTGGTAAGACGCGCTTCGCTTGTGTGGACGGCCCTGAATTTGACGGCCATCAGGTTGATTTTGATGAGGCGATGGAGCGCAGCCGTCTGTATCGCGAACAGGAGCGTCACGCCTATGAGCGTGCCTGTAATCTGTTCGGTCAGGAGGTGCGATAATATGGCCAATTTGTCTCCTAACAAAATGCCTATGCCTACTCGCGCCCCAGAGCAGCGTCGCCGCGACTTTTTTGAGGTTACTACGGGATATACGCCCGAGCAGGCTATCGAAGAGGCAGGGCGTTGCCTACAATGTAAGCACAAGCCCTGTACGGGCGGTTGCCCTGTGCAGGTGGATATTCCCGCCTTTATTGCAGAGGTGGCCAAGGGCAATTTTGAGGCCGCATTCGAGGTGATTTCGCGCAGCAGTTCCTTGCCGGCGGTGTGCGGCCGCGTGTGCCCGCAGGAGAGCCAGTGTGAGAGTCGTTGTGTTCGCGGAAAGAACGGTGAACCGGTGGCCATTGGCCGCTTAGAGCGGTTTGTGGCGGATTGGCACAATGCCCAGCAGAGCGGCGCTTCCGCGGAGATGGCGCGTAACGGCCATCGCGCGGCGGTGATCGGTTCCGGCCCTGCCGGACTGGCCTGTGCCGGCGATTTGCTGCGTATGGGTTACGACGTAACGATGTTCGAGGCTCTGCATACGGCTGGCGGTGTGTTGGTGTATGGTATTCCCGAGTTCCGTTTGCCTAAGTCCATCGTTCAGCAGGAAATCTGTCGCTTGCAGGAGCAGGGCTTGCGCCTGATGACCAATATGGTGATCGGTCGCGTTCTGTCGATTGACGAGTTGATGGAAGAGCAGGGCTTCGAGACCGTGTTCATCGGTACCGGTGCCGGTTTGCCCCGCTTTATGAACATACCCGGCGAGAACTTGGGCGGCGTCTATTCCGCCAACGAGTTCTTGACCCGCGTGAATTTGATGAAGGCGTATCTGCCCGACAATCCGACCCCGATCCATTCCGGTCGTCGTGTGGTTGTGGTTGGCGGCGGCAACGTGGCTATGGATGCGGCGCGTTGCGCGTTGCGTTTGGGCGCGGATGAGGTGACGATTGTTTATCGCCGCTCCGCCGAAGAACTGCCCGCCCGCGCCGAAGAGGTCGAGCACGCCATGGAGGAGGGAATCGTGTTCCGATTCCTCTCGAACCCTGTGGAAATCCTGGCGGATGAGAATCGTTGCGTGGCAGGCGTGCGTTGTGTCGAGATGGCGTTGGGTGAGCCCGATGCCTCCGGTCGCCGCAGACCCGTTGTGAAGGAAAACAGCGACTTCGTCATCGATGCCGATACGGTCATTATGGCGATCGGTACCTCGCCCAATCCGTTGATCAAATCCACGACAAACGGTTTGGATACGCAGTCGTTTGGCGGTGTTGTGACGGATGCAGAAGGCGCCACCAGCCGTCCCGGTGTGTTTGCTGGTGGTGATGCCGTCACCGGTGCGGCCACTGTGATTCTGGCTATGGGAGCGGGTAAAACCGCCGCCGCCGCCATGGACAAGTATATGAGTGGCGACAAAGAATAATGCAACATAAAGAGCGCAGATGGATATCTGCGCTCTTTTCTATTTTATACTTGAAAACCACAAGATATTGCGTTATAATTACATTGGTTACATATTTCTATTGTGTCGTCGTATACTATGGCGGGGTGATGGAATGAGTGACGCGCAGCAGATGGAGTCGACGACGGATGAAAAAACGACTTCTTTAGACCAGTGTATGCAACTGATTGAGGACACCGGATCGGTGATTACCGACAATGGACGCTATCGGATACACTGCATGACAATCGTCGGTCAGATCGAGGGACATTACACCTTGCCGCCGGAGACGAAATCCACCAAATACGAGCATATGATTCCGCAGTTGATAGCCGTGGAAGAAAGTCCGGAAATTGATGGGTTGCTCTTGATTTTGAACACCGTAGGTGGGGATATCGAGGCAGGGTTAGCCTTGGCGGAATTGATTGCTGGGTTGGACAAGCCCACAGTTTCCTTGGTGCTGGGTGGTGGACATTCCATCGGTGTCCCGTTGGCTGTGGCGGCTGATTGTTCCTTTATGGTTCCTTCGGCCACGATGACCATTCATCCCGTCAGGGTGAACGGATTAGTGTTGGGGGTGCCGCAGGCATTCACCCACTTTCAGCGTATGCAGGATCGCATCGTTGATTTTGTTTGCTCGCATTCGCGTATGTCTGCCGAACGATTTCGTGAGCTGTGTATGAATACCGGCGAATTGGTTACGGACGTTGGCAGCATTTTGGACGGTGTCGAAGCGGTGGGTGAGGGTTTGATCGATCGTTTAGGCTCCTTGCACGAGGCGTTAGATGCCCTTTATGCGTTGATTGACAAAGGTAAAGTTAGCCCGTAACGGGCGTTACATATGGCAAAGATTTTTGATTGATGGAGGATACATAAATGGCTACGAAGAAGAAAGTGTTGCGTAAAAAGAGTTCTTCTAAGCGCACGACGTCGCGTAAGGCGGCGCAGCATTCTACCCGTGCGCAGCAGGATGCTCAGCAGCAGATTTACGCGCTGATTTTGTTAGCGGTGTCGATCTTGGTTTTCTGCATGTCGGTTATCAAGGGAGAATTCCTGTGGACGTGGTTACATAATACGCTGCTTGGTTTATTGAGCTTTAGCGCCTGCGTTTTGCCGGTGCTGATGGCATTTGTGTCCATTATGCTGGCGCTGGAGAAGGATGCGGCCAATATCCGCACCCGCGTGTGGCAGAGTGGTGTGTTCGCGCTTTTGCTGAATAGCTCGATCTATTCTTGCACGGTGAGTTCCTCTGGTTATAGCTTTGCGGATGCGATGAAGCTCTGCTTTGAGCGCGGCCAGTCTTATCGTGGCAGCGGCGTGATCGGCGTGTTGTTGGGCTGGCCCGTGGAGAAACTGTTCGGTGATACCGGTGCCGCCATTGTGCTGATTCTCTCGACGGTTGTATTCTTGATGTTGATTACCGGCACCACTTTGCTGTCGGTGATTCGCACGATGAAGAAGCCGGTGGAGAAGACGAAAGAGTCGATTGAAACCGCCATTACCGCCACGTCGGATCGTATTCGCAAGGAGCGGAGTAAAGAAATTGACGTGGATATGGGCGAGGGCTATGGTCGCCGCCGCCGTCAGACCAAGAAGGATGAGCCGACCGCAGAACCTGAGGTGGAGTCGGTATCCGTGGACACCTTTGCGCCGCCCGATATTTCTGTCGATGCTCCCGTAAGCGTGGATTCCGATAAGTTGGATGCGTTGCAGCGCGCCGGCGTGGCGTTGGATGACGCCGCCAATGACGAGTCGGAAGAAGAGATGATGACCGCAGAAGAGGCGGAGAAGGAATTGAAAGAAGAACTGGAGATGGCCGAAGAGGAGCCTGTCCAGGAAGTAATCTATCACTATCCTCCGTTGACTCTGCTGGATCGTGGCGCCGCCGGTGAGGATGCGCGCCTGCAGGACGGCGATCGTATGGCCACCGGCAAGTTGCTGGTGAATACGCTGAAGGATTTCGGCATCAGCACCGAGCTGGGCGATGTGACCTGCGGTCCTTCTGTCACTCGTTATGAGTTGGTACCCAGCGCCGGCGTGAAAATCAGCCGTATCACCGGTCTGTCCGATGATATTGCCCTGCGTTTGGCGACGACGGGCGTGCGTATCGAGGCTCCCATCCCCAATAAGGCGGCTGTGGGTATCGAGGTGCCGAACAAGGCGCGCCGCACGGTCAAATTGCGCTCTCTGCTGGATACTTCCGAGTATCGCTCTGCAAAGGGCAAGTTGACAGTTGCATTGGGTCAGGATATCGAGGGCCGTCTGGTGATGGCGGATCTGGCGAAGATGCCGCACCTGCTGATTGCGGGTACCACCGGTTCTGGTAAGTCGGTGTGCACCAACTCGATGATTCAGTCGGTGCTGTTCCGCGCGCGTCCCGATGAGGTCAAAATGATTTTGATCGACCCCAAGAAGGTCGAATTTGGCGTTTATAACGGTATTCCGCACCTGCTGATTCCCGTGGTGACCGATCCTCGTAAGGCGGCCGCTGCTCTGGGCTGGGCAGTGAATGAGATGCTCAAGCGTTACCAGATGTTTGCGGATGCAAAGGCGCGCGACATTGGCGACTACAACGAATTGGCCCGTCGTGACGGCAAATTCCCGCCTCTGCCGCTGATTATGATTGTGATTGACGAGTTGGCCGACCTGATGATGGCGGCAGGCAACGAGGTGGAAGACTCCATCTGCCGTCTGGCACAGATGGCCCGTGCCGCCGGTATGCATATGGTGATCGCGACTCAGCGTCCCTCTGTTGACGTCATCACCGGCTTGATTAAGGGTAACATCCCCAGTCGTTTGGCTCTGACTGTGGCCAGCGGCGTCGATAGCCGTACCATTTTGGACGGCGTTGGCGCTGAGAAACTGTTGGGTAACGGCGATATGCTGTTTATGCCCGTTGGTCAGGCGAAGCCTCTGCGTGTGCAGGGCTGCTACGTTTCTAACCAAGAGATTGAGCGTGTCATTGATTTCCTCAAGAATGGTGGTCAGGAGCAAGAGTATGACCAGCAGGTGATGGAGGAGATTGAGAAGCAGGCGGCATCTGCCGGTAAATCGGCCGGTCGCGATGACGATGACGAAGGCGATGAGACGGATGAAGCGTTGCCTCAGGCCATTGAGATTGCCGTGGAGGCGGGCAGCATCTCTACCTCGATGTTGCAGCGCAAACTGCGCTTTGGCTATGCTCGTGCCGGTCGTATTATCGATCAGATGGAGCAGCGAGGCATCATCGGCCCCAGCGAGGGCAGTAAGCCGCGCAAGGTGCTGATTACCCGTCAGCAGTGGATCGAAATGAGTATGAACAACGAGACGGAATAATCTGTTGAGAGGTCTGTTTTATGGCGCAAGGACGTAGTAAAAAGCTGTCGAAAGAGACACGCAAACGCCTGATTTTGGCCGTTTGTGCGGTCGTGATTTGCTTGTTGGTGACATTGTTGGGCAAAATCCCCAACATTTCGTTCAACGGGTGGAATGACATATACGTTTTTTTAAATCTAGCACCCGACGCGGTTGTTCCCGAGGGTGAATTGCAGGTGCATTTTATCGACGTGGGCAACGCGGATTGCATTCTGGTGCGTCAAGAAGACCGCAATATGCTGATTGACGCTGGCGAACGCTCGTCCAAAGATGTGGTGATGGATTATCTCAATCGTCATCATATTGACAAGTTGGATTTGGTGATTGCGACTCATCCGGATGCGGATCACATCGGCGGTATGTCCACCGTTATTGAGAAAATTGAGGTCGAGCGGTTCGTGATGGCCTATATGCCTGAGGGGGCAGAACCCACAACCTTCGTCTACGAATCGATGTTGGAGGCGTTGGACGAGCGTGGCGTGGAGATTGTGGAAGCTCGTCCCGGTGACGTGTACGAGTTGGGCACGGCGCGTGTGCAGATCCTTTCTCCTTTCGAAGAGTCTGAGGAGACCAACGATATGTCGATTGTGACGCGCTTGACGTTTGGTGATCGCGCCTTTATGTTTACCGGTGATGCGGATGAAGCTCTTGAACGCCAGATTATGACCAAGGGATTCAACGTGAAGGCGGATGTGCTGAAAGTGGGCCACCACGGCAGCAAATCCTCCAGTTCTCGTGCCTTCTTGGATGCCGTCGATCCTGAGTTTGCGGTGATTACTTGTGGTGAATTCAATCAGTACAATCATCCCCACGATCAAACGTTACAGCGCCTGATTGAGCGCGATATCGATTATTTTCGTGCGGACAGATGTGGCGATATCGTATTTTACACGGATGGCACCGAGCTGACTATGGAAACGGAGAATGGTGATTGACGGATGTATTACAGTTTAGACCGCATCGAGGGGGAGTGGTCGGTTCTGGTTGACGACGACGGCGTCAGTGTGGATGTGTTGTTGACCGAATTGCCCGGCGAACCGCAACGTGGCAGAGTATATCGTCGCGAATCGGATGCGTATATTGAAGACATAGCCGAGGAGCAGGCGCGTCGCGAGCGTATCAAAGCGATGCAGGAGCGTTTGCGCCGACGTTAATGAATGGCTAAAAAGGCTGTCGCTGATGCGACAGCCTTTTTTACGCGCGTATTTAAATTAAATACTTATCGTTTGCTTGACTTTATGATGATTTGCTGGTATAATGTACGGTGACTAAAAATAGGTGAGTTTTACCTTTTTTGATTAAGGAGTGACCGATATGATACGCAGTATGACCGGCTATGGCCGTGGTCAGGAGATTGTAGACGGCCTGTCCATTGTGGTGGAGATCAAGTCTGTCAATCATCGCTATTTCGAATATTCCTCTCGTCTGCCTCGCGGCTACGCTTTCCTGGACGATAAGTTGAAGAATTTGATGCAGCAGCGCATCAGCCGCGGTAAGGTGGATGTGTACGTGCAGATTCAGGCCTTGGAGACCGCCGGCAGTGAGGTGACGGTGGATCACGCGTTGGCCGAGAGTTATCTCAAAGCTCTGCGCGATTTGAACGAGCGTTACGGCCTGCGCGACGACGTGTCTGCGACGGCGTTGTCTCGCTATCCCGACGTGCTGACTGTGCGTCAGGCACAGGTGGATGAGAATGCCGTATGGGCTGCCGTCAGCCAGGTGGCTGACATCGCTTTGGCTCGCTTTGTGGCGATGCGCGAGGTGGAGGGCGCCCGCATGCGCGAGGATGTGCTCTCCCGTGCTAATACGATTCGCCAGGCGGTGGCCGTGGTGGAGGAAAAGTCTCCCGATACCGTTCGCACCCATATGGAGAAGGTGGAGGCTCGCATTCGCGACTTGCTAAACGGTGTTCCTGTTGATGAGGCTCGTTTGCTCAATGAGGCTGCCGTGTTCGCCGATAAGGTGGCGGTGGCAGAGGAGACGGTGCGCCTATGCAGCCACTTGGATCAGCTGGAGCAGTTGATTAACAGCGACGAGGCCATCGGGCGTAAGCTGGACTTCCTGGTACAGGAGATCAACCGCGAGACCAACACCATCGGTTCCAAGTGTAGCGATCTGGCGCTGACCCGCATCGTGGTGGATATCAAAGCGGAGATTGAGAAGATCCGCGAGCAGATTCAGAACATCGAGTAACCCACGGGGGAGGAATGACAATGAAACTGATCAACATAGGTTTTGGCAATATGGTGGCGGCCGGTCGTTTGGTGGCCATCGTCAGCCCCGAATCCGCTCCTATTAAGCGTATCATTCAGGACGCCAAGGAGCGTGGCACCCTCATCGATGCCACCTATGGCCGCCGCACCCGTGCGGTACTGGTGATGGATAGTGAACACGTGATTTTGTCTTCGGTGCAACCGGAGACGGTGGCTAACCGTATGGGAGACAGTCAGGAGGATGACGCCGATGAACAAGAGTAAAAAAGGTTTGCTGATCATCTTTTCCGGTCCTTCCGGCTCGGGCAAGGGTACGATTATGAAGTCCTTGCTGGCCAGCCGTGACGATACGGTGCTGTCGGTGTCTATGACCACCCGCGCTCCCCGCCCCGGTGAGATCGATGGTTACCACTACCATTTCGTCACTCGTGAAGAGTTTCAGAAGACCATCGAAGAAGATGGCTTTTTGGAATACGCCGAATACAACGGCAATTTTTACGGCACCCCCGAAGCTCCCATTCGTCGCTTGCTCAATGAGGGCAAGAACGTGATGCTGGAGATTGAGGTGCAGGGCGCCGAAAAGGTAATGGATCATCGCTCTGACGTGGTGTCCATCTTTATCTCGATTCCCTCTTTCGAGGAGTTGGAGCGCCGTCTGCGTGGACGTGGCACCGAGCCGGAAGAGGTTATCCAAAAGCGGATGAAGACCTCTCAGTATGAGCTGAGCCGCGCATTCCGCTATCAATACATTGTGCTCAACGATGAGGTGGAGAAGGCGGTTGGCCGCATCAACACCATCATCGATGCAGAAAACATGCGGTATTCCCGTATGGAAAATACTATTTTGGAGGTACTGAAAGATGTTAGCACCCAGTGATATCGAAGAGTTGCAGGGCAAGAATAGCCGTTACGCCGTTGTGGTTGGCGTAGCCAAGCGTGCCCGTCAGATTGCCGAGGAGGCAGAGGAGAACAAGGAGATCCTGGTGGAGAAGACCGTGAGCCTGGCCATCAAGGACTTCAAGGCAGGGGATTGCACCCTGTTCGCATCCACCAGCGAGGAGTAAGAAACTGTAAGGAGGGAAAAGTGATGTCTGCAACTACCGTGGTACATATTGCAGTAGAGCAGGCTACTTTTTCCTTTGACAAGCTGTACTCTTATTTGTGGCCTGAAACATTAGGCGAGCCGCAGATTGGCGTGCGTGTGCTGGTGCCTTTTGGCGGCGGCAACCGCACCCGTCAGGGTTTGGTGATGGATTGCGTGCAGCAGGAGCAGACCGCGGGACTGAAGTTGGTGTCATCTGTGATGGACGCTCAGCCGCTGCTCAGCCCTGAGATGGTGGCGCTGGCTCGCTTTATGCAGGAGCGCACCTTCTGTACGTTGTTTGACGCCGTCCGTGCTATGTTGCCCACGGGTCTGTATCTGCAGGTGAAGCCTGTGTTACGTCCCGCAGTAGACGTGGCACCCGAGGTGCTGGAGACGCTGACTCCCAACGAGCGCCAGATACTGGCGTTTGTGTCAAAATGCCCCGCGGGAGCGGATCAGGAAACCCTGCTCCGCCGTTTGGGTATGGAGGAGGATGCGCCTGCGTTGCGTCATTTGCTGGATTTGGGCGTGCTGGTGCGCGGTGTGGATGCCTTCCGTCACACCGGCGATGCTACGGTGCGTACTGTGCGTCTGTTGCCCCGTGACCCCGATGCCGAAAGGCCCAAATTGACCGAAAAGCAGCAGTCGGTGCTCACCCTGCTGGAGGATGTTGGCGCTGCCTCTGTCAAAGAGGTGTGCTATTTCTCCGGCGTGACCCCTGCGGTGGTCAATGCATTGGCGCAAAAGGAATTGGTGCAGATTTACGATGCAGAGGTGTTGCGTACTCCGTACGATGCCTCTGAGCCCGCACCGCCCATTGTGTCTCGTGCGCTCAATGATGAGCAGCAACAGGCCTATGACCATTTGTTGGAACTTTACACGGCACACAAGGCCAACGCTGCCTTGCTGTACGGCGTCACCGGTAGCGGTAAGACGTCGGTGTACATGAATCTCATTGATCGGGTGCTGGAGGATGGCCGTCAGGTTATCGTGCTGGTGCCTGAGATTTCCCTGACCCCTCAGATGATGGGTTTGTTTTTGCAGAAGTACGGTCGTCGAGTGGCGGTGCTGCATAGTAGCCTTGCCATCGGTGAGCGTATGGATGAGTGGAAACGTATCAAGAGGGGAGAGGCTCGCATTGTGGTGGGTACCCGCTCGGCGGTGTTTGCCCCCTGCGATGAGTTGGGTCTCATTGTGATGGACGAGGAACAGGAGCATACCTACAAGTCGGAGTCCAACCCTCGTTATCACGCCCGTGATGTGGCACGCTTCCGCTGTGCCCATCATAACGCATTGTTGCTGATGACCTCTGCCACCCCTTCGGTGGAGAGTTATCACGCGGCCAAGTCCGGCCGTTACACCTTGCTGGAACTGACCCATCGCTACGGCGATGTGCAGTTGCCACAGGTGGAGGTGGTGGATCTGCGCGGCGAAGAGGTGGGGGAGTCCGTATTGGGGCCCACGCTGCTTCAGCGTATGCAAAACTGCCTGGATAATGAGCAGCAGGTGATATTGTTGCTCAATCGTCGTGGGTATCACACCCACCTTTCTTGCCGCAGTTGCGGCCAGGTGTTGACCTGCCCCTCCTGCAGCATTTCGCTGACCTATCATCGTGCCAACAATCGCCTGATGTGCCACTATTGCGGTCACAGTCAGCCGGTGCCGAAGCAGTGTCCCACCTGCGGATCGGATAAGATTCGATTCTGCGGTTTGGGTACTCAGTTGGTGGAGGACGAGTTGGCGCAGTTGTTTCCCGATATCCCCGTGTTGCGCATGGATACGGACACCACTATGTCCCGCTCCTCTTATGAGGAGAAATTCCGTGACTTTGCCGAGGGCAAATATCGCATTATGATCGGCACCCAGATGGTGGCCAAGGGATTGGATTTCCCCAACGTGGGTTTGGTGGGTGTACTGTCGGCGGATCAGTCGTTGTATGGCGACGATTACCGCAGTTACGAAACCACTTTTGCCTTGCTGACCCAGGTGATCGGCCGCGCCGGTCGTCGGAGCGAGCAGGGTTTGGCGGTGGTGCAGACCTATACTCCCGACAATCCCGTCATCGAGCTGGCGGCAGAGCAAAATTACACCGATTTCTTTGGCTTGGAGATCGCGTCGCGTAAGATGATGCACTATCCGCCTTATGCGGATCTGTTCCTGTTCGGCTTTACCGGATTGCAGGAGCAGCGGGTGCGTCAGGCATCCCGACGGATGCTGGAGTTGTTGCGTGCCGCCGCGATGAGCCATATCGATCTGCCGATGATTGCTTTGGATCCCACACCTGCCGCGGTGGTTAAGGTGGCGGGCAAATATCGCTATAAGATGCTGGTTAAAGCGCGTAATACCAAACCGATGCGTGATTTGGTGCGTGAATTGATGCATACACTGAATAGCGATCCGATGGCGCGGGGAGTTACCGTTTACGTAGACATTAATCCGGCATCTATGTTGTGATGCCGTTTAGAAAGGAGTCTGGATTATGGCAATTCGGACGATTTTAACCGAAAAAGAAGACGTGTTGCATAAAGTTTGCAAGCCCGTGGAAAAATTCGATGAGAGACTGTGGGTATTGCTGGACGATATGCGCGACACTTTGATTAAATCCGGTGGCGTGGGCTTGGCCGCGCCCCAGATTGGTGTTCAGCGACGTGTGTTCATTATGGACACCGGTGATGGTCTCAAGGAGTGTATCAACCCCAAGATTTTGGAGCGCCGTGGCGAGCAGGAGTGCGTGGAGGGTTGCCTCTCCAGTCCCGGTGAGTACGGCCTGATCCGCCGTCCCGCGGTGGTTAAGTTGCAGGCGCAGAATCGTGAGGGCAAATATTTCATTTTGACTTTGGACGGTTTGGCTGCAGAGTGTGCCGACCACGAGAATGACCATATGGATGGTATTCTGTTTAAGTCTAAGGTGGAGCGTATGCTGGCTCCCGACGAGATCGGCAACTGATTTCGAGTGAAAGGTGGGTACGGAAATGAAATTGATTTTTATGGGTACGCCGGATTTTGCCGTGCCCAGTTTAGAGAGGCTGATTGCCGACGGACACCATGTGTCCTTGGTGGTGACTCAGCCGGATAAGCCGGTGGGACGCAAGCAGATTATGACCCCGCCTGCTGTAAAGGTGTGCGCCTTGGCGCACACCATCGAGGTGTATCAGCCTACCTCTATGCGTACGGAAGAGGCTCGTGCCCGCTTGGCAGAGGAAAATGCCGACGCCATTATCGTGGTGGCGTATGGTAAGATTCTGCCTAAGGCGATTTTGGATTTGACCCCCAATGGATGCATCAATGTGCACGGCTCCTTGCTGCCTCGCTATCGCGGTGCCGCTCCTGTGCAATGGGCGGTGCTCAATGGTGACGCCGAGGCCGGTGTGACCACGATGCTGCTGGACGAGGGTGTGGACACCGGCGATATGCTGCTGACCTTCAGCCGTCCGTTGGACGATACCATCACCGGCGGCGAGTTATTCGACTTGTTGGCGCAGGATGGCGCGGATTTGCTCAGCCGTACTCTCGACGAGTTGGTGGCGGGTACACTTACACCTATCCCTCAGCCTACCGAGGGCGCTTGCTATGCTTCGATGCTGGATAAGAGTATGTGTCCGCTGGATTGGACTAAGCCTGCTCGTACCCTACACAATCAAGTGCGCGGTATGAATCCTTGGCCTGTAGCTACCTGCCGCGTGGATGGTAAGGTGATGAAGGTGTTTGTCAGCCGCGTGGGTGAGGCTACTGATGCCGCCCCCGGTACTGTGATTACCGCTCAGCCGCTGACGGTGGCTTGCGGTGATGGCAAATCCTTGATTTTGGATGAAATCCAGGCAGAAGGCTCCCGTCGTATGGCGGCGGCCGATTATCTGCGTGGTCATCCCATTGCGGTGGGCAGTAGCTTGATTGATTAACGAAAGGATGCATCGTTTTGCCTTTTTTCTATCTGGATTATTGGTACCTCGTTCTGGTGTTGCCTGCGTTGCTTGTGTCTCTGTGGGCGCAGTATAAGGTGAAATCCACATTCAGCAAATATAGCGATCGTGCGGTCAGCTGTGGCTTGACCGGCGCAGATGCCAGTCGCCTCATTCAGCAGGCAAATGGCATTCATACCGGTTTGGAGTCGGTGCCCGGTTCGTTGAGCGATCATTTTGATCCGCGTAGCAACACGATTCGTTTGTCCGCTCCCGTTTACGGACGTGCGACGGTGGCTGCTGTGGGTGTGGCGGCCCATGAGACCGGCCATGCTCTGCAACATGCCAAAGGTTACGCACCTGTCAAGGTGCGTACGGCGATGGTGCCTGTTACCAACTTCGCCTCCGGCTTGTCTCCGATTCTGATTCTTTTAGGCATCGTGATGGCGATGGATCCGCTGGCATATGCGGGTATTGCCTTGTTTAGCGTGGCGACGCTGTTCCAGTTGGTTACGCTTCCTGTGGAATTCAACGCCTCTCGCCGTGCGGTTGTGGCTTTGGCTGCCAGTGGCCGCTTCTCTGAAGAGGAGCTGAAGGGCGTGAAGAAGGTGCTGACCGCCGCGGCGCTGACCTATGTTGCGGCGTTGTTTGTGTCTTTGATGAGTTTGTTGCGTTTGATTTTGATGGTTAGCGGCAATCGTAGCCGCCGTGACTAATGACCGCCCGTGACGCCGCGGTAGCGGCTTTGCTGAAGATTCAAGAGCAGGGCGGATACTCCAACATCGTCCTTGACGAGATGTTGGAGAGTTCGGATTTATCTGGTGCGGATCGCGGCTTTGCGGCGCGACTGCTCTATGGCGTGACCGAGCGACGACTGACTTTGGATTATCTGCTGAATCAGACCTCTTCTACACCGGTTAAGCAGATGGACGCCGCCGTGCGTGAGATTTTACGCGTGGGCGCCTATCAGCTGGTGTATATGGATAAAATTCCCACTTTCGCCGCCATCAATGAGGCGGTGGGGCAGACCCGTGGCTTCGGTTGCAGTCGTCTCTCCGGCTTTGTCAACGGTGTGCTCCGTCAGGTGGAGCGCCGTTACAAAGGATTGCTGGCCGACCTGCCTCAAACCGATAAGGGCTTGGAGATTCGCTATTCTGTTCCCCGCGCGTGGATTCGCGCGTGGCGTAGTGCTTATGGTGAAGAGGTGCTACACGGCTTACTCTCTGCCATCAATGATGCACCGCCTGCCTATCTGCGCGTCAATACGAACGTGACCGACACGGAGACGTTTTGTTGTCGATTGGATGAGGCGGCTGTTGCCTATCAACGGATACCGCACTTGCCTGATGCAGTGTGCGTACAGACCGTGGGCGCGTTACATAATTTGCCTGATGAATTGTCAACGCATTACTATTTCCAGGACCTGGCTTCGCAATGGTGCAGTTTGGCTCTGAGTGCGCAACCCGGCGAGCGGCTTGCCGATGTGTGCGCGGCTCCCGGTGGTAAAACAATGACGGTCGCTCAGTATATGCACAATGATGGTATGGTGGTCGCCGGCGACTTGCACGATCATAAGTGTCGTGCTATGTCAGAGCGTGTCGCACGCTATGGCTTTTCCTGCATTTCAGTTCGTCAAAAGGACGCATCGCAGGATCCCAATTCCGATGAGATTGGCGTGTACGACCGCGTGGTGTGCGACGTACCTTGCTCCGGTATGGGCGTCATCCGTCGCAAGCCGGAAATTCGATACAAAACCCCTGAGGAGTTTGCTGATTTACCTGCTCTGCAGCTGCAGATTTTGCAGCAGGCGGCTAAATTGGTGAAGCCCGGTGGTGTTTTGCAGTATTCGACCTGCACCTTGCGTCCTGAAGAGAACGAGGCGGTCGTCGCGGCATTTTTGGAGCAAAACACGGAGTTTGCACCTCGCAATTTACCGCTGAGTACTTGCTTTGAGCAAAGCGGATTGCCCGGTTCTCATCAAATTACGCTGTTTCCTCACGTGCACGGCACGGATGGTTTCTTTATCGCAGGATTTGTAAAAAAGTTTTGAAAAGAGGTGAATTTGTTTGGCGACGATCGATTTGCGTTCTCTTCCGCAGGAAGAGTTGACGGCACAGCTGAAATCTCACGGATATCCGGCGTTTCGCGCCAAACAGATTCGCGAGTGGCTGGATAGGGGAGTCACGAATTTTGATGATATGACGAATCTCCCCAAAGATTTGCGCCAGGCCTTGGCCGAGATGTACACCGTTCCCGGCGTCAAGATTTTGCGCAAATTGGTATCCGCCATTGATGGGACGGTTAAGTATCTTTTTGAATTGGACGATGGTGAGACCGTCGAATCCGTCCTTATGCAGTACAAGCATGGATGGAGTCAGTGCCTATCCACTCAGGTTGGCTGTAAGATGGGCTGTACCTTCTGTGCTACCGGTATGGGCGGATTTATCCGCAATCTGTCGGCGGCTGAGATGATTGGTCAGATCGAAGCGGCCCAGCAGGACACCGGCGTGCGCGTGTCCTCCATCGTGCTAATGGGTATGGGCGAGCCGTTGGACAACTACGAGCAGGTCGTTCGTTTCTTGCGTATGCTGGGCGAAGAGGGCGGCGTTCACATCGGAATGCGCCATATTTCCTTGTCCACCTGTGGCGTGGTGCCCGGCATTTATCGCCTGATGGAGGAGCAGATTCCCCTTACTTTGTCGATTTCTTTACACGCGCCCAACGACGAGATTCGTTCTCGTTCTATGCCGGTCAATCGCCGCTGGCCGATTGACGAATTGTTGCGTGCGTGTCGCGATTACATCGACGCGACAGGACGTCGCATATCCTTTGAGTACGCGATGATCGATGGACTCAACGATTCCGACGCTCACGCCGCCGAGTTGGCGGATCGTTTGCACGGTATGTTGTGCCACGTTAATTTGATTCCCGTTAATGCCGTGAAGGGTAAGGCGCAGCAGCGCAGTTCCCGTGAACGCATTCGCTCTTTTATGGACGTGCTGGAGAAGAAGGGGATTAACGTCACGGTTCGCCGCACGTTAGGATCGGATATCAACGCATCCTGCGGTCAGTTGCGTCGTCAGCAAGATCAGCAGGAATCATTGGATAACGTTCGTCCTGACAAGGACAGAAAGGAGGCATTGTCATGAACGTATTTGGACAAACTCACATTGGTTTTGTTCGTGAGAACAATCAGGACGCATTGGAATACGGTACCCTGAACGATACGACGCAGTACGCGGTCGTGTGTGATGGCATGGGCGGTGCCAACGGTGGCAACATTGCCAGTAAAATCGCCGTAGAGGTTATCGGTTCTCGTATTCGCGATGCTTATCGCGAGGGTACCGGCCAGGTTTCTCCTGAGCATCTGCTGACCAGCGCGATGGCTACCGCTAATATCGGTGTATACGATCGTGCCCAGCGTGAGGAGATGCTCAGCGGTATGGGAACCACGGTGGTGGCTGCCATTACCTGTGGTGATACCGCCTACATATCCCACGTTGGTGACAGCCGTCTGTATCTGTTTAGAGACGGTGTGTTGACCCAAATTACCCGTGATCATTCCGTGGTTCAGGAAATGATTGAGAGCGGCCAAATTACCGAAGAAGAGGCACGCTCTCATCCTCGAAAGAATTACATCACTCGCGCTCTGGGCGTTGTCAGCGAGGAGTACGGCGAGTATGATGAGATTACCTTGATTGCCGGCGATCGTCTGTTGCTATGCACAGACGGCTTGACCAATGAGGTAAGCGCGGCTGATATGGTTCGCCTTCTGGCTCGGCCTACGGAAGAGGCTACTCAGGCCTTGGTGCGTGCGGCGCTGGACGGCGGCGGAATGGATAATATCACCGTCACTCTGATGGATATTGACTGACCTTTCGGTCGCGGATTATATGCAGAAAGAAGAGGATTTCGGCTATGGATAAATATTTGGGCAAACGTCTGGACGGCCGTTACGAAATGCGCGAGTTGATCGGCGTCGGCGGTATGGCGTATGTGTACAAGGCATACGATTCCGTAGACGATCGCACGGTTGCCGTTAAGATTTTGAAGGACGAATTTATCAATAACGAGGAGTTCGTGCGTCGATTCCGTAATGAGTCGAAGGCAATTGCAATTTTGAACCATCCGAATATCGTTAAGGTGCTGGATGTTGGTTTTGGCGAGCGCCTGCAGTATATCGTGATGGAGTATATCGACGGTATCACGCTGAAGGAGTACCTTGACCAGCGCAAAGACATTCGCTGGAAAGAGGCGGTGCACTTCTCTGTCCAGATTTTGCGCGCGTTACAGCATGCTCACGATAAGGGCATCGTGCACCGTGACATCAAGCCGCAGAATATTATGCTGCTTTCTGATGGCACTATCAAGGTGACCGATTTCGGTATTGCTCGTTTGACCCGCAACGATATGAAGGCCACGGTGGATGGCAACAAGGCCATTGGCTCGGTGCATTATATCAGCCCTGAGCAGGCACGTGGTGAGATCACCGATGAGAAGACGGACCTTTACTCTGTCGGCATTATGCTGTATGAGATTCTGACCGGTTGCCTGCCCTTCGAGGCGGATAACGCCGTGTCCGTGGCAATTATGCAGATGCAGTCGGAGGCTAAGGCGCCTCACCTCATCAATCCCGAGATCCCTGAGGGCCTGGAGCAGATCACTCTGAAGGCTATGCAGAAGGATATGGCTAAGCGTTATCAGTCCGCTGCTGAGATGCTCAGTGATTTTGATGAGTTTAAGAAGAATCCCTCCATCAAGTTCGAGTACACCTATATGGTTGATGAGACTCCCACGCGCTATGTGGACGCCATCACCCGCGTCCGTGGCGAGGTACCCGAGCAGTCCAAGAAGACGGATGGCGCTGCCGCCCCTGTCCCGAAGGAAAAGAAGAAAAAGGGTGCTTTCTTCGGCTCTCTGGTGCCCATTTCCATTGTTGCGATTATTTTGGTGATGTTGGGTGTTGCCGTTGGTGGCGTGGTTCTGTTCAAGAACCGCTTCCAGAAGAAGGCGGAGATGGTCCGCGTTGAGAAATTCATCGGCATGATGTATGCTGAAGAGATCAAGGATAATCCCCAATACGCAGAAGATTTCAAGTTTAAAGTCGAGTGGGAGGATGCCAACGATCCCACCCGCGCCGTGGGCGAAGTCTTCAAACAGCGTCCCGCTGCCGGTGAAGAGGTTAAGCAGGGTTCCACCATCACTCTTTATGTGAACAACGCGACCCCCGATGATATTTCGCTGAATTTGAAGGCGGAGATCGTTGGCAAGCATAAGGATGAAATTCACGCCCTGTTGCAGAACACGGGTTTCAAGGTTTCCGAGGTGGCCCAGAGTAACAGTGAGATTGCCAAGGATTATGTGATTGGTATCGATATCGAACTTGGCAAGGCTTATCCTTACGGCAAAAAGGTGACTATGTACGTCAGTAGCGGCCCTTCTACGGTGGAGCCCATTGACGTTCCTCCCATCATTGGCCGTGCCAAAGACGAAGCCGCCGCATTCTTGGCTGACGAAGGCTTTACCGGTATTATTGATTTCAAGGTGGAGAACTATACCGACACGGCTTTTGCCGAAAAGGGCAAGGTGATGGCTATCGCCGTTGGTGGTACCCGTCAGGAAACATTGCCTGAAAAGCTGGCTCCCGATGTCAGTATCACCTTGATTGTCAGCAGCGGCCTGCAGAACGTGTCTGTCGACCTGCCTTGGCCCAACACATCTCTGATGATCGACGTGCAGGTCAATGTCAACGGCAAGGGTAACAGCGAGCTGGTGCAGAAGTTTGCCGGCGGCATTAAGCCCCAGTATACGACTGAGAAACTGTCCTTCAATCTGACTGACCATCCCGCTGAGACCCCTTATTATTTTGAGGTGGCCATTCGCGAGAGTGGTTCCGGCAAGAGCTTCCAGAGTTACGTCGTGATGCAGATTGACCCCGTTGCAGGTGTGGCCACTATCGTGACGCAGAACGACTATTTGGAGGGCATTACTCCCAAGCCGATCAAGATGGTTACCTTGCCTGAATATAGCCCCGTTGGCGTATCTGCATCGATTGTTCGCGCGGATTTGGAAAACTTGGGCTTTGTGGTGACGGAAGAGATCGAGGTTGGTTCCGGCTACACAGAAGGTGTGGTTCTTCGCATCGTCTTCGATGGCGTAGAGCTGAATGCAGGCGACAGTTTGGTCGAGGGTTCGACCATCGTGATGTACGTCAGCGGCGGTTCTGCGGACGCGGGCGACGTTCCCGTTGAAGGATAATAGGGTGAGTGAATGAATACGTTACAAGGTATTATTGTACGTTCGATCGGCGGCTTCTACTATGTAGAGGCCGCCGATGCGGTCTATACGTGCCGCGCCAGAGGCGCCTTCCGTCGGCAAGGCATTACTCCCGTTGCAGGCGATCGCGTGGTGATTGCGGTTCAAGAGGATGGCACGGGTGTTTTGGAAGAGGTGCTGGAGCGGAAGAACGTGCTGGTGCGTCCGCCTGTGGCCAACTTGGACGTGTTGGTGCTGGTTGCTTCTGTATGCCATCCAAAAACCAATACTTTGGTATTAGATAAGATGATTGCCGTGGCGGAGAAAAAGGGGATTTGCCCCATTATCGTCATCAATAAGAGCGATTTGGGTGATCCGTCCGAGTTGGAGCGCATTTACCACTCCACCGGTTTAGAGTGCTTTACCGTGTCGGCGACCGATCCGCAGACGCTGGAGCCCCTGCGCCTCCGCTTGGCCGGACAGATTTGCGTGTTCGCCGGCAACTCCGGTGTGGGTAAGAGCAGCATCCTCAATGGTATCGATCCTACGTTGGATCTCTCCACCGGCGAAATCAGCGAGAAGTTGGGGCGCGGCCGTCATACGACGCGTACGGCGACGCTGTATCGTTTGGCAGACGGCTATTTGGTGGATACTCCCGGTTTCTCTTCCTTGGATATGGAGCAAGTGGAATCAATTGATAAGGACGAGTTGGCGTCTTGTTTCCGTGAGTTCGAACCCTATGAGGGGAAGTGCCGTTTCTTCGGCTGCGCCCATTATAAGGAGCCGAATTGTGCTGTTCGCCAGGCGGTGGATGCGGGCGAAATTGCCACTAGTCGTTATGAGAGCTATGTGACGATGTATGAGGCCGTGAAGGATAAGAAGGAGTGGGAGAAGTAATGAGTCGCTGTGTGATTTTATCTGCTGGACCGGTGGAAAATCCGTCTGCTTTGAACGGTTACTTGCTTCCTGATGATTACTTTGTGGCTGCTGACGGCGGTTGGCGATTGGCTGAGCAGATGGGTGTTGCCCCTGCGATGCTGGTGGCGGATTTCGATTCGCTGGGTGTGCCGTCTATGCCGGATGGGGTGGAGTGTGTTTCTCTTCCCACCGAAAAGGATATCACCGACACGGCAGAGGCGATGCGATTGGCCTATGAGAAGGGCTATCGCTCCTTCATGTTATTGGGCTGCACCGGTGGTCGCTTGGACCATCAGCAGGCCGCTATGGCTACGGCCGCGGACTATGCGCGGCGTGGGTGTGACGTCGTGCTGGCCGATGGTGGGAATGAAATTCATATGCTCACTCCCGGCAGCTACATTTATCCCGCCTGCGAGGGGGAGAAGGTTTCCCTCTTTGCCTATGGCGGTGATGTGACCGGCTTGTTTTTGGACGGGTTCAAATACTCTGTTTCCGATTACATTCTTTCTCCGTTTGACGCTCTGTGCGTCAGCAACGAGTGGGAGGGGGAGGATGCGTGCCTCTCGTTTAAATCGGGATTGTTGATGCTGTATTTCTCGAAAGAGTAACACAGATTTCCCCTCTATGCATACCTTGTTATTAGGCACAATATGGTAGCATAGGGGGATGATGCCATGAGACGACAACGCCGAAATGGTTATGGGATGCAAATCTGCCTGGTTTCGTTTGGGGTGGGTTTGCTCGCCTGCTTTTTGTTTCCAACCAAGCTGGTGATTGCCACATTGGGTATCGCCTTGATTCTATGCGGCCTGTGTGACCGACGATGAAGAGAGGCGGTTATCGTATGCGTGTGGTGGTTGTGAAGAGCCCTAAGGTTTTAAGCGGTGTTTTACGTCGTTTATTTGGTATTCGTAAGGAATCGCGAGAAGAATAATAAAAAAGCCGTGCTGCGATAAGCAGCACGGCTTTTTGCTTTGTTAATGCAGATATCGTTGGATGGCGGAGAGGAAGGCTTCCTCGCTGACATAGGCCCCCTCGTGGATGTCTAAGATGACGCCGTTGGAGTTGATGAATACCGTGGTCGGATAGGCCGTCACCGCGAATCCTAGGTAGAGGTTGCAGGTATCTTTCAGCATCGGGAAGGTAATGGAGGAGCCGAACTGCTGACGCAGTGCGGACATTGCCCGGTCATCATTGATGGGGTTGACAGCGAGCAAGGATAGCTTATCGCCGTATTTCTGCACGGCGGATTCGAAGTAGGGGAACTCCATTTTGCAGGGCTCGCAGGTGGTGTACCAGAAGTCCAACACAATCAATTGCTTTTCTGCACACAAATCGGACAATTGATAGGTGTTACCGTCGATATCCGTCAACGAAAAGTCGGTCATTTTCCGCCCCTCTTCATATTGGGCTTTGCTGTGATCTTTCTCGTCTTGGACGGCGGCTTGACGAATGGTAATGTTGGCGGTGGTGGTGGCAAAGGTGTAAAACGCATTCGCTTCGTATCCACTGGGCAGATTGGCGAGTTCCACACGATAACTGGAGCCTCGTTGTAGCGCTATGCGCGCCACACCCTGCTGATCGGTGGTGGCGGAGCCGGAGTTTTCAGCGTTCTCGTCCACATATACGGTGACGCGAACGCCGCTGACGGTTTGTTTATGCACGTTTTCACGCACCGTCACCTTGAAAGTGATGCTATTGGCATCCGTAGTAGTGGTGGAAGGAGCGATTGAAACCGAAGTCGTAGTATTTGTCGTTACATTGGTCGTCGTCAGAGTAGTGGCATCGCTGAGATTCGCGGTGGTAGACTCTTTTGTCGTGTTCAATGTCGTCTGCGTTGTCGACTCGGTGACGGTAGTGGTGGGGCTTTCTGTGCTTTGCGTAGTGGTGGTCGTGGAGCTGGTCGTTGTAGTTGCAACGCTGTCAGTCTGCGGAGCGTTCGCGCCGCAGCCGGTCAGCATAAGGCTGCAAAGACAGATGCACAATAGGCGCTTATACATATCGGGAGGTCCTTTCTGATCGCTGGTAGAGAAAAACCGCTCCACCGTAACTGTGCGGAGCGGTTTAACGATTGGATTAGGCAGCCAGCTGCAGGGTGAGGGTCATCTCGTAGGAGCCGTCCTCAAAGTAGAAGTTGTCGGTGGGCAGCTCATAGCCGGCGGGCACATTAATGAAGCTGACCTTGTAGTCGGCCTCAGCCATATTGGGGTAGGTTGCAACGCCCTGAGCATTGGTCATGCAGGGAATGCAGGCCTCCAGGCACAGCTGAACGAAAGCACCGGGAACAGGGGCGCCGTTCTCATCCAGGACGGTGACGGAGTAGGTTACCTTACCGTCATCCACGGTAGTGGTAGTGGTCGTAGTGGTAATGGTAGTGGTGGTGGTGCTCTGAGTGGTGGTAGTGGTGTTGCCGGTGGTATCGTCACCGGTGCTGGTGCCGCCGCAAGCGCACAGACAGATGGTCATACACACGCACAGAGCAACCAGAAGCATAGACTTCATCTTCATAAATTTGTCCTCCTAAATATTGAACTGTTTGATCTTTGCCGTTTAAATCCAATGTAGTATAGCACTTTTACAACAAAATTGCAAGTATTTCTTCAAAAAAATCACGGGAACAGAGCGCGTCTGTTCCCGTGACAATGGGTTTATTAGTTGTGCTTTTTGCGCAGGGTCAGAGCACCTGCAGAGGACAGCAGCAGAGCAGCAACGGCGCCAAAGGCGGACACGTCACCGGTTTCGGGGCTCTCGGACTCCTCGTTGTCGTCGGTGGGCTCGTCAGGGGTAACGGGCTCATCGGGAGTGTCAGGAGTCTCGGGCTCGGTGGGATCCTCGGGGTCCACAGGAGTGTCGGGAACATCGGGCTCGTCGGGGGTGACAGGCTCGTCGCCATCGGCAGAGGGAATGTAGTAGGCAGATACCAGCCAAGCGGAGTCGGCGTTGAAGTTGCCACTCTGAATGATCTCGAAGGGGGAGTACTCAGCCTTGTACCAGCCCTGATCCTTACCATACATCTGCAGGTAGTTGGCCAGGTCCTCGGTCAGGTAGTAGTAGCCGTTCTCATCCAAGGCGTCGGCATAGGCCTTCATAGCGGTGATGAAGTCATATCCGTATTTCTTGCCATCCTCGCCCACATAGGTGCCGCGCAGACGGTCGGCAGGCTCGGCAGCAGAGGGATAGTAGCACTCGTACAGATCGGCGTAGGTGGTGCCGGTCATATCCACATACAGGATGGGACCACTGGCGTCACCATAGTGGTAATAGCCGTCAGCACCCAGAATAACGGTTTGAGAAACAGTGATGTCTACAGCGGTCAGTTCGCCAGCGGGTAGCTTGAAGCCGGCAATGGGAGTGTGCTTGTTCTCGTATGTCACGTACTCTACAGAGGCGGCGGGGACGTAGTCGTCAGTTCTGGTGATGGTAATGTTGGCTGCGTCAACGCCACTCAAACCAATCAGCAGAGACTGACCCAGTGCGCTGCAAATGACCTCCAGCTTGCCGGCGGTGGTTTCTTTGTTCAAACCGGTGACGTAGAAGACGGAACCGTTCCAGTGAGAGAGAACTGCCTCTTTGTCAACAGCGATCTCGTAGACACCCAAATCGGCAGGTTCAAAAGCGTACAGAGTGGTATCAGCGGCCAGGGTAGTGACAGCGTTCTCACCCTCATACAGGGGTAGATCGGAAATCTCATAGGGAGCGATAGCATAGAAGCTAATGAAGATGTTGATCTGTTTGGTGGAATTGTTCTGGATAGACAGGTTGTAGGTGAAATTAGCGTCGGGAGCGGCGACGATATTGCAGAAGCCGTCAGCGTCACTGTTCGCTACGGTATCGCCGTAGGTCACTACATAACCAGCTTCGGGATCGGTGGAAGAGTTGATGCTAATCTGGCTCTTGGCATTCCCCAAACTGTCGGTATAGCTGACGTAATAGGTCGCACCCGCGGGGATTTTAACCATATTGAAGTCCGCTCCGGCAAAGACAACCGGGTCCTCCTGGGTACCGGCGCCTGCTGCGTTGACCGCAACGGTCATGGCGGAGCAAAGCATCAGAACGATGCACAAAATACTGATCCATTTTTTCATAGTGATTCCTCCTTGTTGGTAAAAGATAAAATCAGTACGATTCATTTTATCACTTTAGCGTGAAACAGGCAAGAGGTTTTTACGATTTTCATTAAAAACTTATATATATTCTTTAGGTAAAGAAAAGGCCGAATGGCTAATGCCATTCGGCCTTTATACTGTTAGGAGAAGGAAACGGTAAATTCAACGGTGGCAGCGGGATATTTGTATTCCTCATCGGGAATGGCAACGACATTGATGACAATCTCATAGCCTTTCTCAACGTCCACTGTCAGCGTTTTGCCGTCCTCACTCTGGGAGAGCAAATACTGTTGAGGAATGTAGTTTTCATCCGTTACATCAACACGGATGTCACACTCTACGCCCTTGGTAACGTTCTTAAGTGTAATCGTGACCTTGCCGCTCTTTTCGGCAACACCTTGGTAGTATACACCCTGCTCGTTGCCGGCGGCCAGATTTGCCTTAGAGGAGCCGGAAACGATATCGTAGGGATTCATAGCGCTACCTTCGGGGAAGGAGAACTTGACGGGATAGGTCTTGTTCTCGGTGCCGCCATTACCAATTTGAAGGATGACGGGGATGGTGGGGCTCTTGGTGGTCACGGGAATATAGATGTAACCATTGCTGTCGGGGGTGTAGAGTTTATCCAGATAGATGACGTATGCGGTGGGATCGGCAATACGCAAGGTGGTGCCGCCGACACGGAATACGTGGTACAACACGATTTCGCCTGCCTTTACCTCAGCGTCAAAGTTCAGCACGCTACCGAACTCGATAGGAGCATCGGGATTGATCAGCTTGCCGTTGGTGTTGAGGGAAGGCTTGTTATTACCGCTACCGGTGGGAGGGGTTACGGGAATTTCCTCCTTCTTACTGGAGGCGTTCAACTTGGCCTCGGTGGCGGGATACTTGCCATCCTTTGCTACAGCGGTAACCACAATCTGAATCTTATCGTTCTTACGAACGTCAATGGTCGCCTTCTTAGTGTTCTTATCCAAGGTGGCGGTTTCGTTGCCGTTCAGATTCTTGATGGTAACGGTGTAATTGACCGTGTTTTTGCATTCCAGGGTGAAGGTGCCTTCGTATGCTGCCTTGTACTGATAGTACACGCCACGGTTGTTGCCTTCCTCCATTTTCACGGTAACGCTACCATCCTTCATGGTGATGGGGTTGGCAGAGGAACCCTCGGGGGAGGTGAGGGCGACCTTGTAGGTAGCCTTTTCGCTGCCGACGTTAGTGAAACTGACTAACACGGGAGCGGTGACATCGGTGGCACGAATAGTAAAGGAGATATTACCCTTATTGGGTTTATATTCCTGCTCGTTATACATCATTCTGAGGGTGTCGCTGTTGACAGACAGATTCAAGCCGTCTACACCATAGAGGGTGTAGTACACGGTCTGAGCAGGCTCAACCTCAACGGAGAAACCGGTGCTACCGCTGTACTCATAAGGGTTGGCGGCAGTGCCCAGGGTGTTCTCATCCTCAACCTTTACAAACTGAATAACGTCAGACACGGTGGTCTGGACGTAATCGTCGGCCGTGAAGAAGTCAAACATATTCTTAAAGGTTTTGCTGTTGTCGATACTGCCGCTGTGGATGAAAGCAACGGTGCCGAAGCGGTCCACAATGATGGTGGTGGGGTAGCCGTAGGCGTTGGCCACCATCCAGTCGTTCCACTTGGGGTCACAGGGGGCCATAGGAATGGTCAAACCATTCTCGGTGGCAAAGGCGGCGATGGAATCGGGATCATCCATAGGAGTGATAGCCACCAGCGCGATATCGTCGCTATACTCGTTGTAAGCCTGCTGGAGGAAGGGGAACTCCATCTTACAGGGAGCGCAGGTGGTGTACCACAGATTGATGGCAACCGCCTTTTTGTTCTCCAACAGTTTAGAAAGCGTGTGCTCCGTACCGTTCTGGTCGGTGACGGTGAAATCAAACATCACGTCGCCCAGTTTAATAGAGGTCATCTCGGTCTTGAGACCGGCAGACAAGGTGATGACAGGATTCTTATCCTTGAGATCAATGGTGACGTAGCCGTTGAATTCGTAGCCATCGGGCAAGTCGGTGAGGAATACGCAGCTATCGGCGGGGATAGCAACGTTCATCATCGCTACTCCGCTCTCGTTCGTACGTGCGAAGTCCACGAGCTCGGTTTTATCCTTGTCGGTGTAGATGGACACGCCAACGTTAGCCAGTTTCACACCGCCCTCGGTTTGCACTTTAACCGTACAGCCGGTCAGCAAGACAGCATCCTCTTCTTTGCCGCAACCTGCAACCATTGTAACCAGCAACAGCATGCAGGCGGTCAGGGTGAGCAATCGTTTCATCATAGTCTTCATATCGCTCACTCCTTAACCAACGTAGCACAGGGCGAACATCCAGCCGAGTTCGGGATTACAATCGGTAAAGATGTAGTCGGGATCATCCTTGGTCCACCAGCCGGAGCAAGCAGTTTTGATGATATACTCCAGATCTTTCGTCAGAGGATACACACCGGCGTTAGGATCCATGTTTGCAAAATAGTTGCGCAGGATGTCGGTGTAGTCCTCACGCTTGACCAGGTTTTCGGGAGCGGTGCCCTTGCCGTCGAAGAAATACTTGCGGATGGGAGCGCCACCGCCGAGGCCGTCGCCCTCAATAACCGTCTGCAGAGAGAGGTTCGGGGCCTTTTTGTCCAGATGCATCAAAACGATAGGACCGTCGGCAGTGCCAAAGTGGTAGTAGCCGTCGGCGTCGTTGTAGATGACTTTGTAGTCCTCGGTCTTGCCCTTGATGTCCATATACTTCAGGCTCTTACCACCCAGATTCAGGGTGTAGGGAGCAGGAGTATGAGAGGTCTTATATTCGGTCCAGGGGAGATCGTCAAAAGACAGAGTGGGATCGCCGATACGAATGATGTTCATAATCACGTTCGTATCCGCATCAATGCCGTCCAAGCCGAAAACGTAAGTACCGCCCAAAGAGCCTTCGTTGACAGAGAGGGTGACGGCATTGTCGATGACGTCAATAGCGCTCAAAGCCTGCACGAAGTAGGGAGAGCCATAGTAACCAACCTTCACAGCGTTGTTATCCACGGAAAGTTTGTAGTTACCGGCGGCGGTGGGGGTGAAGAGGAAGTAATTACGCTTAGAAGCCTTGACGGGGATGTAGGTGCTACCGGCGTTAACGGCAAAAGCGGTGTAGGTTTCCTCGCCAACGACCAGGTCGTAGCTCTCGGTGCCGAGTGCGTTGATCAAGGACAGTTCCAGCTCGGTTTTGTCTGCGGTAAGCACAGCGGCGGAGGTGTCGTAATGACCGCTCGTTTCGCTGTTGGTGAAGGTCAGCTCAACGGTGTAATTGCCCTTTTCCAGTTCCTTCTCCGCAACGCCTTCGCCGTTGACGGGCTGCATGGCAATCTGCTGACCATCCTTCATGAACTTAACGATCACGCCGGTGGTGAGGGCCTTGCCCTCACCATCCAGCACTTTGACACGATACTTTGCCATACCGCTGTCGCCGTCGTTGCTACCGCAGGCGCACAGGGTAAACAGCATAATTACGGCCAGCACAGCAGCCATAATCTTAGAAAACACTTTCATAGAGAATCCCCTTTCAATATTGGGATAGGATTAGCCGTTGGGGCCCAGGTGATCGTAGTAATAGCAGACCTTCAGCCAAGAGTTGTCCACGTCCTCGAAGGTGTACTTGCCCATCAGCTTGTGCAGAATATCGGCCAATTCCTTGGTCACGACCACGCAGCCCTGCAACTCTTTGGCGCCGCTCTTGATAATCTGCTTCTCGAACTTCTTGATGTCTTCGGTCATATCCTTGCCGGTGCCGTGGTACTTACCGGCGAAGACTTCGTCAACCTTATACTCCTCGTAGGTGGCCTCGTAAGTCTCGCCCCACTCCTGCTTCAGATAGGCCTTAGTTTTTTCCTTGTCGTTGCCGTTCTGCTTCAGAGCGTTCAGGATATACAGGTCGTCCTCAGACTTGGAGAAGTCGAAGCCGCCCATTTTGATCATGGACTGGATGGATGTGCTGAAGATGGGGGTGATACCAACGAAGTCGGCGTAGATCTTACTGCCCTTCTTGCCGTTGCCCAGATCCTCGTAGTAGATACCGTCGCTGCCCAGCACCACGTCGATACCGCCGGCGATCAGGTGATACATCTCGTTACCGGTAGCGTCGGAGTCGTAGGTGAAGTAACCGGGAGAGCACAGACGGAAGTAATCCCACTCGGAGGCAACGTACTCGATATCGTAGTAGATGTAACCGACCTCGTACACATCCCAGAAGGCGATGTCGATGTAGTAAGGCTCGCCCTTCTTCATGTAATAAACCATGGAGACTTCGTCGCCCTCGTACATTCTCTCAACGTGCTCGTAAACCAGCAGTTCCTCGTGGTTCTTGCCGAACAGCCAGCCATCTACGCCCTGAGCGGACTCGCTGCGAGAGGTGATGCGATACACACCGGAGCGGCTGGGCACGAACTTGGCCAGCTTGCCGCGAGGCATCAGAATCTGATCGTAGTAGAAGTAGTTGCTCTTAACGTTCTTGCCTTCGGTAGCAGTGAAAGCAGAGAAGGTAGCCAGACCCTTAATGGGATCCTCCAGCTGCTTGCCGTTGGAGCCGTAGGCCTCGTAGTACTTACAAATTTTCAGCCACTCATTGGTGTCCGCATCGTCGAAACCGACGGCAGAGTCAACGATCTTCAGCAGATCCATCAGCTCCTGGTTGACGGTGCAAAGACCGCCCTTGGAGTTGGAGGCATAGTTACAATACTGAGTCAGAGCTTCTTTGTAATCCTTGCCGCCGACAACAATCTTGCCGTCATAAGCCAGATCCCAAACAGAAGCCTCTTCGTTAAACTCGGTGTAGCCCATCAGGTCGGCCAACAGCAGAGGACCGTTCTTGGAGCCAACGTGATAGTAGCCGTCAGCGCTGTTGAAGACCAGCTTGACGTACTCGTAATCGGTATCGCTTACGGGCTTGGCAGCGGGACGAGGCAGGTAGGTGGGGGTGGAGATCTTAGAAGCATCCACGATGCGCACGTTCTTGATGTAGACGGTGTCGTCACCGGCAGCGTTGCTGTCATCCTTCAGGTAGAACAGAGCCACTTCATAGGTGCCGTCCTTATCGGCGACAACGGGGAAGCAGGATTCCCACTTCTCTTTGTCGTTGTAGCCGGAGATGGTGAAGATGTCTTCGCCATTAACGATTACTACGAAGGTGTCGGCGCCGTTTTCGCTGGACATTAAGTAATCCAGACCCAAAGCCTGACCCTTCTTCAGGGTGACGTCGGCGTAGATAACGCCGAAGGAGGAGTCGATGCCCTGGTTGGAGGCCTTCAAGCACTTAACGCCATTCTTCTCAGTGGCGATGAAGGGCCAAGCATACTCCTTGCTGTTCTCTTCGGTTTCGGCATGGTAAGTAACGGGAATCTTGCCGGAGTTCAGCAGAGCGGCAACGTTCTCGGGAGTATCCATCTCGTAGGTGGGCTTGGGATTGACAATCAGCTCACCGACGCTGTTGTACAACTTCTGCTGATAATCGTCGGCAGTCATGGTCTCAAACAGGCTGGTAAAAGGATTCAGGCTGGTGATAGCACCGGACTCGATCAGGGTGATGACGCCGTAGCGGTCCACGATGACAGAGGTAGGATAACCCTGAATGCCGAAAGTCTGAGACCAAGCGGTAGGACAAGCGGCCAAGGGGAAGCTCAAATCCAGGCTGTAGTTAGCGGGGAAAGCCTTGATGGCGGCGTCGGTTTCGCCCAGGGGGTTGACGGCGATGATACCAACCTCATCCTTATACTGCTGGTAGGCCTGCTCCATATAGGGGAACTCGGTGACACACCAGCTGCAGGTGGTATACCAGAAGTTGATCAGCACCATCTTTTTCTCCTGCAGCATCTTGGACAGAGTAATCTTCTCGCCGTCGGGAGTGGTGACGGTGAAGTCGCACATAACGTCGCCCAGCTTCAGAGTCATAGAGGAGAGATCCTCGTTGGTGATGAGGGTAGAGGTCAGGGTGATGACGGCGGTAGTGCCGGAGAAGGAATAGGAATCCTTCACATCGTAGCCCTTGGGCACGCCGGAGAGAACGACGGCGTACTGGCTGCTCTGAGGCAGGTTAAAGGACGCCAGGCCGTTTTCATCGGTCTGTCCAAAGGTTTTCATATCGCTCTTGGAAGAATCGGCGTAGATATACACGTCGATACCTGCCATGGGCATGCCGCCGGCGGTTTTCAGGCTGACGGTGTAGTCGGTAGCTTCGCCGCTACCGTTGTCACCGGAGAGGCCGGCTTTGTCACTTTGCTTTTTCCCGTCGTCGTTGCCGCAGGCAGTGGCGAGCGTCAGCAGCATAGCCAGGGCCAACAGAAGAGACAGGATTTTCAGACTTCTTTTCATAAATGTCCTCCTAAATTTGATGCGTATTTTGCTCTAAAATAGATATTAGGGCATAATATTCTATTCTAACTTTTACATACTACCACAAAGTAGCAAGTTCGTCAACAAAAATATGCATGAGAAACGATATTTTGGACAAGAAACAGGTCTTTTCTGCAAGAATGGCTTTCGAATTATGCAAAATGACACAAAAAAGCACCCGATACAGCCGTATCGGGTGCTTTTGGTGAATTAATTGAAGCCGCCGGCCTCAATGTACTCTGCCAGCAGATCGCGAGCAAAAACATTGGGATCGTATTCGGCTACCACGGTTAAATTGTTGTATGCGTAGTAGGCAGTGTAGCTGTCGGTGAGGATGTAGTAGGTCTTGTTGTTGTCGATGTTGTTTTTGATGCTGTTGCCATACTCGCCGTAATAGATGTAGTAGCGGTCGTTACTGGTGTTGATGAACTTGTTTTTCAAATCACGGCCCTTAACGGAACAGAGTGTCAACTGGTTATCGAAGGGGAGGATGGATTGAAGCTGGCCGTAGGTGACTTCACCTGCCTGCAGATTATAGGGGCTGCGGGCGGACATAAATCCGCCGCCCAGAACGATGTCGTACTGATCACCCCAGGTCTTTTCACCCAGTTCGTAATAGAGCTGAGCAACGATTTGCAGCAGTGTGGAACTGTTGCGATAACGGCTGTTGTAACCCAGTACGCGGCTGGCGCCGGAGATTTGGTCTTCGTATTTTTCGAGCAATTGCTCAACGATGGGGTCGTCATCCAGGTTTTGATACACGGCGTTGTTGACCAATTCGGCGGTGTTCACACGACTTTTCAGCGTGACAGAGTTAATGGCAACCTCAACGTGGGAGATACCTCCCTTGTTATCGCCGCGGTTCTGCAGGTGATACACACCGTGTTCATCCTCGGCGCGATAGCCCTGATGGGTGTGTGCTTCGAAAACCAGATCGACGTAGCCTTGCGAAAGCGACACGTCGTAGTAAGAAGACATCTGGGAAGAGGTCAAGAAGCGGCTGCCGGATTGCCCGTAACCGTCGTGTAGGAGGTAGATGATGAAATCGGCACCCTGCTGGCGCAGTCGATCCGCCTCGCTTTTGACGAGATTCGTCAATTCGCGGCCGGTTTTGAAATAGACCTCATCGCATTTATCAACAGCGATGGAGGAGTAGTTGTCGCCGGCGGCACCGATGATACCGATTTGAATGCCGTTGCGGTCTACCATCACAGAGGGAGTGCAGAAATCCACTAATTTGTTGGTTTCGCGGTCGTAGACGTTGATAGCGACAAAGGGGAATTCGGCCATAGCGGCATTAGATTTGACGTATTCCTCGCCCCAGTCGAACTCGTGGTTGCCAATGGTCATGGCGGTGAAATCCAGTTCGTTCATCCAATCCACCAGAATCTGTCCCTTGGTCATATTGGACTCGGAGCTGCCCTGCCACATATCGCCTGCGGACAGGAAGATGGAGTTGGGGTTCTCTTTGCGTGCGTTTTTGAGGTAGGTAGTCAACTCGTCAACGCCGATGTTGCCGTCAGCGTCGGCAAATTTGCCGTGTAGGTCATTGATGCTGTAAAAATCGAAGATGACCAAGACGGAAGAATTGCAAACGTCGCAAATCTCGTTATTGTCGGCATCTTTGTGCTCACAGGCGGGTTTTTGCGCTTGCGTGGTGGTGCTTGCAGCATCACCATTGGATGTGGTGGGGGAGGTGGTGCCATTGGAGTGAGAGGCGGACGTGGTGGCGTCGCCGGTGGTGGCGTTTGCATCGCCATTTTGCTCCGTGGTACCGTTCGAGCCGCCATTGGTGGTTGATGCATCGGTCGCACTGCTTTGGGTTGTAGAGTTGTTGATATCTACCTTTACATCGGCGTTACAACCGCAGAGTAGAACGAGTAGAACCAGCAACAAGCATAATACCTTTTTCAATGGAAATCTCCCTTTCAAATCACACGTCAGATCTTCAAAATATCCTTCAATTGCTCAACAGCCTGGTCGTAGGTGTCGAATTCGATGACAAAATCACACAAGTTTTCGTTGCGCAATTCGGGCTCGATGGCCATCAGGCGATTCACCTTGTCCTCGTCGGAGGAATTTTTGCGCAGAATTGAGCGCATCAGTGCTTTTTTGTCGCGTTTGACGTAGATGGTGATGACGTTTTTGAAGTTGGTTTTAAGTGACATCGCTCCGCAGATATCCATCGTGGTCAGAACACGTTTTCCTTGCGACAAAATCTCCTCCACGTCTGCTTTGCGAGAGCCATAACCATGGCCTGCGTACATAGTGGATTGGAACATTTCACCGCTGTCGCACATCTCACGGAAAGTGTCCAAAGAAACGTAGTTATACCACTCGTTTACCTCGACTGCGGTGGGGTCATTGGTGGTGTAACTGATCAATTTTTCGAACTTATCCGTCTGGCTCAACAGCTGGGCGGCAATCTTGGATTTACCGCTGCCGGAGGGGCCTACAAGCACGACAACACTGGGATTTTTGGGTGTAAAGGAGTTTGCGTTTACACTGTAACTGTCGGCGATAACTTCGACCAATTTCAGGAATTCGTCGTAGTTGTTCACTGCCAGCAAACCGGTGGCTTCTTGGTTCCAGGGACGGCGCATCAAAATGGGGAATTTGGCGGGGGAGGAGACAATATTATGCATCGCGTCGTCGAACAAAATGTCCACTTTGATCTTGTCTTTTCCGGCGCCCATGTAGATGTGGTCGCGGGGGATTTCAGGGAACTCTTCCATGATGCGTTCGGCGCGAATTCCCATGAATTCCGGGGGGACGGCAGTAGCAATGTACACGTCGGTCATCTGTGACAATTTGTGCACGAATTCACGGGCTCCTTTGTACGCCGGCTGCGTACGATAGAACTCGGGATCTTTGAAGTAATCGTAAATGGTGTCGATGCGAGATCCGATAGGTCCCCAGGTCGATTTTTCGTAAATAGACATTGGGGGATCGAAGTGGTGCTTTTCGTTTGCCAAGCGAATGGCGTAGGCGGTGCATTCCATCAATAAATCGTCTACGTCCAGCGCGGTTGCAAGGCGATATTTTCTGCTCATCTGAGGGCCTCCTTTTTTCGTTGTATTCATCCAATCACGCAGTTGCTCGCCTTTTCGACGTGATTGGGTAGTAATTCATTATACATAAAAGTGCGTTGGTTGACAAGAATTATTTTTTGGTGCTGTAAAAACGACGCAAATCTTTGTAAAACTACAAAAATATGCTTGCGTTTTTGATGCCGTTGTGATAACATAAATCATAATAGGCTTACTGTGAGGTCCTATGTGCTATTTTGCGTTTTATCACAGGAATGCAGAACCTCATTTTCCTATGAGAGAAAGCAGGCGTTTATGAATAGAAGTTTTCGCCTATCGACGGCGTTGGACGTGGACGACCTCCTGCTGGAATGCGTCCCATACGCCATCCGTCTGGCTAATGAAAAATATCAATTTGATCCTCCGCTGACCATTCACGAGGTGAATCGCTGGGGTCGTTTGGGTACACGTGCAGATGTGATCTTTGAGTTTATGAACGACCCGGAGTTTTTCCGCAATCAGCCTCCGATCAAGGGGGCACGTGAATTCGTGCAGAAGTTGTCGCAGATGACTGAGGTGTTCATCTCTACCGCTGTGTGGCCTGAGTATATGACCCTTCGTTTTCAGCGTATCCTTGAGGAGTTTCCCGAGATTCCGCAGGACCACATCCTGATTGGTTCTCGTAAGGACAAGATTGACGTGGACATCTTGTTTGACGATGGCATGCATAATGTGATCCAATCGTCCGCGGCCTATCCCATCTTGATGCGTCGCCCCTGGAATCAGGAGGCTACCGGTATCTTGGCGGTAAACAATTACGACGAGTTTTTGAAACTGGTCGAGGTTATCGCCGGAAGTTACAGTGTTAATGCCGACACCTTTACGCTGAAGGAGCCCAGCATCGTGGTGCTGGTCGGTCCTTCGGGAAGCGGCAAGAACGAGGTGGCGCGCGGTTTGCTGAAACGCTCGGATGCTTTTGAGAAGCTGATCAGCTACACCACCGATGAATCGGTGGCCAATCGCCCTGACGCCGGTTACCACTATGTGTCGGAAGAGGAGTTCCGACAGATGTGCGATAGGGGAGAGTTGTTCGAATCCACTCGTTACGCACATCATTCCTACGGTTGTAAGCGCGCAGACGTTGAGCGTATCCTCTCGGATGGCAAACACGTACTGACAGTGATGGATATCTGTGGCGCTATGTCGCTGAAGACGCTGTTCCCTCACGTCGTGACCATTTTTGTGAAACGTGATCGTCGCGAATTGATTACCGACATTCTGAACAAGGAATCCACCGTCGAGGACAAGGCGAATCGCCTGCTTTCCATCGAAATGGAAATGCGTAACACCGAGATTTGCGATTACACCGTCAAATTTGACTACTGCGATCAGGCGGTAGACCAGATTTGCAGTAAATTGCAGGTGTAAGGGGGTGAGCGCGTGACTGATTTACAGAAAGCCAGTTTGTGGAAGCGTATCTCCGCGGCTTTGTTTGATTTCATTCTCCTGGCGATCATTGTTGCCGGTGCGGCCACCGGTCTGACGGCGGTATTCGGATACGACGACTATGCTGAGCAGGTAACGACGGCGTACCAGCAGTACGGCGAGGAATATGGCATCGAGTTGCCTTTGTCCAACGCAAAGTACGAGGCGATGACCGATGCTGAGAAAGAGAGTTATCGTCAGCAATACCAATTGGTGCAACAAGCGATGAGCAAAGATGCATCCCTGATGCGTGCGGTCAATATGACCAATCATTTACCGCTGCTCACCGTCACCTTCAGTGTGCTGTTTGGCGTGCTGCTGATGGAATTGTTGGTGCCCTATATGCTGGGCAACGGACAAACGTTGGGCAAAAAGATTTTCGGCATCGCCCTGATGCGGGTGGATGGTGTTAAGATCTCTCGTTTGCAGATGTTCGTTCGCTCCGTGTTGGGCAAATATGCTGTGGAATTGATGATTCCCATCTTCCTCTTTATTAACCTTTATTGGTTTGGCTCAATCAGCATCGTGGGCATCGCTGTCCTGCTGGTGCTGTTAATCGCTCAGGTCCTTTGCTTGGCTGTCGCTAAGAACGGTGCTCTCCTGCACGATGTGTTGGCGGGCACTGTGGCGGTGGATTTCGCCAGTCAGATGATCTTTGAGACGAAAGAAGAGCAGCTGGAGTACATTAAAGAACTCCACGCAAAAGAAGCGGCGCGAGCTGCGTATTAATTGGTACCCGAAATAATTTTATATAAGGGAAGGGAAAAGAAATGAAAGTTGTTTTGGAAAATTTGACAAAAGTCTTCCCCAGCCGAGATAAGAAGGCGGGCAAAGAAGTTGTCGCGGTGAATGATTTCAATTTTGAGATCCCCGATGGCAAGCTGATCGGTCTGCTGGGCCCCTCCGGTTGCGGTAAGAGTACCACTCTGTATATGATCAGTGGTCTGCAGAAGCCCACCTCCGGCAAGATCTATTTCGGTGATGACGATGTCACCAACCTGTCCACCGAGAATAGAGGTATTGGTCTGGTGTTCCAGAACTACGCTCTGTATCCCCATATGACTGTTAAGCAGAATATTCTGTTCCCCCTGCAGAACCTGAAGGGTAAGGACAAGATGTCCAAGAAGGCTATGCTGGAGCGTGCTTACGAGGCTGCCCGTTTGGTTCAGATTGATGAGCTGATGGAGCGCAAGCCCAGCGAGTTGTCCGGCGGTCAGCAGCAGCGTGTTGCTATCGCCCGTGCTCTGGTTAAGATGCCCAGAGTTCTGCTGCTGGACGAGCCTCTGTCCAACCTGGACGCTCGTCTGCGTCTGCAGACCCGTGAGGAGATCCGCCGCATCCAGAAGGAGACCGGCATCACCACCGTGTTCGTTACTCACGACCAGGAAGAGGCTATGTCCATTTCCGATATGATCGTGGTTATGAAGCTGGGTGTTGTGCAGCAGATTGGTGCTCCTCAGGTTGTGTACGACGATCCTCAGAACCTGTTTGTTGCTAAGTTCTTGGGTACTCCTCCCATCAACGTGCTGGAGGGCCGTGTGGAGGCCGGTGTGGTTTACATCGGTGACGACGCCGTGCTGAATGTGTCCGGTGTGGAGGATCAGGAGGTTTACATCGGTATTCGTCCCGAGGGTCTTGAGCCTGCCGCTGACGGCGCTCTGACCTGCTCCCTGAACAGCGTTGAGGTTATGGGTCGTGACTCCAGCGTGGTTTGCACCCATCCCGCTTCCATCAACCCTGTGATTCGTGCCATTATCAACTCCGACATTAAGGTTGACACTTCTCTGGAGACTGTCCGCTTCAACGTGAAGCCTCACAAGTTCTTCCTCTTCAATAAGGAGACCGAGGAGCGCGTCCTGTACGAGGTGAACTAATATGGTAGAAAGTAAACATCAATGGAAAGCATGGTTGTACCTGCTGCCGGCGATTGTCCTGCTGCTGGTATTTACTGTGTATCCTATTATTAATACTGTGCGCATCTCCTTCCTGGAAGGTTACGGTGCTATGCGCGAGGTCGGCGGTGCTACCTTTGAGTTTGGTCTGGGTAACTACGAGAAGGTGCTTCAGTACGGTAAGTTTACTCAGTGCTTGAAGAACACCATTCTGCTGTGCGTGACCACCGTTCCGATTTCCACCATCTTGGCTCTGCTGATTGCGGTAGCTCTGAACTCCATCAAGCCCCTGCAGAAGACCTTGCAGACCATCTTCTTCCTGCCTTACGTCACCAACTCGATTGCTATCGGTATGGTGTTCGCGGCCATGTTTAACATTGTCGGTTTCAGCGGTTCTTTCACTGACGGTTCCGTTTCTGCTGACAACTGGGGTATTGTTAACAACTTCCTGCAGCTGCTCAACATCGAGCCCATCAGCTGGATCAACCAGGAGTCTACTTACACGGCGAATATGATCGTCATGATCGTTTACATCGTGTGGAACGCACTGCCCTTCAAGATTCTGATCCTGCTGGGCGGTCTGCAGAGCATTAACAAGCAGTACTACGACGCCGCCAAGGTGGATAGCACTCCCAAGTGGCGTGTTCTGACTCGTGTGACGGTTCCGCTGCTGTCTCCCATGCTGGCTTACGTTATCATTACCGGTTTCATCGGTGGTTTCAAGGAATATTCCAGCATCATCGGTATCTTCGGTGATAAGATGGGTCCCACCCACGAGCCCGGCTTGTTGAATACCATGGTTGGATATGTGTACAATGCTATCGAAAAGGATTCTCAGGGCTTGGCCAGTGCCGGCGCTCTGGTTCTGTTCGGTATCATCCTCTTGGTGACGTTGATCAACAACTACGGCATCAAGAAACTCGTCCATTATTAAGAGGTGACGCCTATGTCTAAAATTACTGATGCTAATAATGTGATGCAGGCGCGTGATATGCGATTGGTTTCCACCAGTCAGAAGATTCGTACGGTTATGGCAAAAACCTGCACCTATGCGTTTTTGCTGATTATGGCCGTGATCGTTCTGTTCCCCTTCTACTGGATGATTATCTCCTCCTTGAAGACCAGCAGTGAGTATCGCCAGGCGATTCCCACCTTCTGGCCCCATGAGGTGATGTGGAGCAACTATGCTCGCGCCTTCTCCCAGGCTAATCTGGGTACGCTGTTTATGAACACCCTGTACGTGGGTGTGGTTTCCACCCTGCTGAGTTTGGTGATCACCATCCTGTCCGCGTTTGCCTTTGCTCGTCTTGAGTTTAAGGGCAAGGAGACCCTGTTCGGTCTGCTGCTGGCCACGATGATGCTGCCCGGCGAGTTGTTCACCATCACTAACTACATTACCGTTAGTGACCTGCAGTGGAAGAACACCTTTACCGCGCTGATTGTTCCCTTCCTGGTGAGCGTGTTCTACATTTATCTGCTGCGACAGAATTTCATGCAGATTCCCAATGAGTTGTATCTGGCTGCCAAGGTTGACGGCACCAAGGATTTCAAGTACCTGTGGAAGGTGATGATTCCTCTGGCGCTGCCCACGTTAATCTCCATCACCATCCTCAAGATGATGGGCGCTTGGAACTCTTACGTGTGGCCCAAGCTGGTTGCCAACGACGAGGCTCACCGTCTGATTACCAACGGTTTGCGTAACGCATTTACCGACGTGAACGGTCAGACCGAGATTCCCGTCCAGATGGCCGCCGTTGCCATCGTGTCCGCTCCGTTGTTCCTGGTGTTCTTGTTCTTGCGCAAGTACATTATGAAGGGCGTCAGCCGCAGCGGTATCAAGGGTTAATAAGCACATCGTGCTTGTTATATATTTTTTAGAGAGGAACGATTCATATGCAGAAAAAAATTCTTTCTGTTCTGTTGGCTGTTGTGATGCTGTTCAGCATTTGCACCATGGCAGGCTGCAGAAGAGGCTCCGGCGTTGACAACACTGTTAACGTGCAGCCTTTCGACAAGGACACTTCCGTTGAGATCACCTTCACCCATACCATGGGTCAGAAGCTGCAGGAGGTTCTGAACACCTACATTGCAGAGTTCAACAAAATCTATCCCAACATCACCATCACCCATCAGTCCGCTGGTGGTTGGGGCGATATCAACGGCCAGATCAACACTGAGATTGCCGGCGGTAGCCCTCCCAACATCGCTTACAACTATCCCGACCACGTGGCTATGTACAACATCGCTAAGTCTGTTGTCATTTTGGATGACCTGATCGACAGTGATGCTGAGGTTATCGGTCTGGAGGGCGAGGTTATCGGTCTGACCCAGGCTCAGAAGGACGACTTCGTGAAGTCCTACTACAACGAGGGTAAGGTTTACGGCGACGACAAGATGTACACCATGCCCCTGAGCAAGTCCACCGAGGTTCTGTACTATGACAAGACCTTCTTTGAGGAGAACAACCTGTCCGTTCCCACCACTTGGGACGAGCTGTGGGCTACCTGCGCCAAGATCAAGGAGCTGCGCCCCAACGATTATCCCTTGGGTTACGACTCTGAGGACAACTGGTTCATCACCCTGTGCGAGCAGATGAAGACCGGCTTCACCAGCGCTGACAATGGCGGCGAGTATCTCTTCAACAACGATGAGAACAAGGCCATCGTTAAGGAGCTGCGTGAGTACTATCAGAAGGGTTACTTCACCACCCAGGAGCTGTACGGTAGCTACACCTCCAACCTGTTCGTTGAGACCACCGATAAGCGTTGCTATATGTGCGTCGGTTCCTCCGGCGGTGCTTCTTATCAGATGTCCAACAACGACACTGCTGACGGTAGCTTCGCTTTCGAGGTTGGCGTTGCTCCCATTCCTCAGGCTGATACCAACAACAAGAAGACCATCTCTCAGGGTCCCAGCCTGTGCATCCTGAAGGGCAAGGACACCACCGATGAGCAGGTCATCGCTTCTTGGCTGTTCGTCAAGTTCCTGTGCACCAATGTTGATTTCCAGGCTGAGTTCTCCATGACCTCCGGTTACATGCCCGTTCTGGAGTCTGTCGTTGAGAATGAGTACTACAAGCAGTGGCTGGGCAACCGCAATGGTAAGGAGTACCTGATTCCCCAGTGCGTTTACGTTGGTATCCAGGGCCGTGACGACTACTTCGTGTCTCCCGCTTTCAACGGTTCCTCCACCGCTCGTGAGGAGGCCGGTAAGCTGATGCTGAAGTGTCTGGGTTCTCCCGCTAACAGCGACGCTGAGGTGGACGCTCTGATCAATAAGGCGTTCAAGGAAGCTCTGGAAGAGTGTGAGTACTAATGCATATGAATGTTAAAATGATGAAGAGATGGATTTCTCTCCTGGCCGTGCTGTGCATGCTGGTTGCATGCACAGCCGGTTGCGGCGGGGATTCCAATGATGGCTCCGAGGGTCCCACCTTCGTGGACTACGTGGAGAAGACTAAGTTGGATCTGAACTCCAACACCAAGAAGTTGGAAGTCACCGTCCATGCTTACATCGATGGTGACACCACTCACTTCAACGTGCCTAACGACGTCGCCGAGGGCGGCGTGCTGAAGGCTCGCTACATGGGCGTTAACACCCCCGAATCCACCGGTAAGATTGAGGAGTGGGGTAAGAAGGCTTCCTCCTTCACCAAGGAGAAGCTGATGAACGCCGCCGCCATTATGGTCGAGTCCAACGACGACAAGTGGAATATGGACTCCTCTGGTGGCCGTCATCTGGTGTACGTGTGGTACAAGCCTACCGACGACGCCGATTATCGCTGCCTGAACCTGGAGCTGATCCAGAATGGTCTGTCCATTGCTTGCGGTACCGTGGATGATCTCTACGGCCAGGCTGCTTCCAATGCTTTCCAGCAGGCTAAGCGCGAGAAACTGCACGTCTTCTCCGGCGAGAAGGATCCCGGTTTCTACTACGGCGATGCTTATCAGGTCACCCTGAAGGATCTGCGTACCAACATTTCCTTGTACGAGAACCGCAAGGTTGCTTTTGAGGGCGTCGTGACCCGCAACAATAACAACTCTGTTTACGTTGAGGAGTACGACGAGGATACCGATATGTACTACGGTATGGCCGTGTACTATGGCTTTGAGACCGGCGCTCTGCTGAACAACCTGGCTGTGGGTAACCGCGTCCGCGTGGTCGGCACCGCTCAGTACTATGAGAATGGTGGCACCTGGCAGGTTTCCGACGTGAGCTTCCGCGAGTTCAAGCCCAACGATCCCAGCAATACCACCGTGATCAGCACCGGCAACGCTGCAGGCAACCAGGAGATGGATCCTGCTATGTTTGCCGATGGCACTATGGATGTTGAGGTTCTGGTTTCTCTGGATGATGACATCACCGAGACCAAGACCTTCAACTACGCCGAGCTGATTATGAGCACCACTGTTTCCATGAAGAATCTGTTGGTTGTGGATGCTTACACCACCAACAACGGCGGTAACAATGATGGCGCTATGACTCTGACCTGTAAGGCAGCGGACGGCACTATGATTGATGTCCGCACCATCGTTCTGCGTGACGAGGCCGGCAATTTGAAGGTTGAGTCCGACTATCTGAATCAGACCATCGACGTTGTCGGCTTGGTCGATTACTATGGCGGCTATCAGATCAAAGTGCTGACCACGAGCGATATTACTGTTCACTAATTCAATAGGGGAAAGGAAACAACGAGTATGAAAAAGTATTTGTCTATTGCGTTGGTTCTGATTTTGTCTCTGTCTCTCCTGGCCGGTTGCGGCGGGAACCAGGGCAATGAAGAGCCTGTGGTCTCCAACCTGACGAACGCTAAGACGTTCCTGGAGAACCTGATCTACGGCACTAGCTACAAGCCCGGCGACGTGATGCCCATCACCAAGGATAAGGACGTCGTCGCCTCCGTCACCGTGGATGGCGTCAGCTATCCCATCGATTGGAGCATCGAGATCACCGAGGGCGCCGCTGATTCTGTGAAGATCGGCGAGTCCGATACCGCTAACCACGCGGCTATCATCCTGCCCGAAGTGGCCGAGACCGACATCTACTTCTCCGCTATCGCCACCATCAAGGGTGCCGACGGCGCTACCGAGAAGGCTACCTTCAACTACAAGATGGCTTGCACTCTGGGCGAGCTGGAGATCCTGGACAAGGCTTATGCCCTGGCCGACGGCGAGAAGCTGAGCGGTACTCCCACTCTGACCGGTGACATCGTGGAGATCAAGGTTCCTTACGACGCTGCCAACGAGAGCGTTACCGTGGTTATCCAGATCGGTGATCTGGCTGACAAGCAGATCGTTTGTAACGGTCTGAAGGGCGACGTTGTTGCTTACCTGGTTGTTGGCGACAACATCTGTGTTAAGGGTACCCTGGGCAAGGCCGATGGCGTTGTTGCCTTCGAGTCTGGCTGCGCCCTGGAGTACGCCACCAATGCCGATGGTGAGAACGTGACCGCTCCCACCACCGCTCCCTCTGTGGATGACAGCACTACCACCGCTCCCTCCGGTGACAATACCACCTCTGCTCCCACCACCACCCGGCCTACTTCCGCTCCTTCTACCGAGCTGAAGAAGGTGACCGATCAGGCTAAGATCCTGAGCGACATCACCAAGCTGGGCGAGAACGAGTCTCTGTCCTACATCGCCGTGCTGACCGGTAAGGTTCTGCAGGTTGAGAAGTACGATGAGAAGTATGGCAGCGTCACCCTGACCTTCAAGGTCGGCGATTCCACCATCGAGTGCTACCAGATGAAGGGTAACGGCACCGATAAGGTGAAGGCTGGCGACACCATCACCGTTCAGGGCGTCATCAAGAACTACTTCTATGAGGGCGCTACCAAGGGTAAGATCGAGTTTGCTTGGCACGAGGCCAGCGGCACCGAGGTTACCATGACCAAGTTGGTTGCTGCTCCCACTCAGGACCTGAGCACCGAGGATAAGATCCTGGCTGCCGCTAAGGCTCTGAAGGACGGTGAGTCCCTGCAGAAGGAAGTTACCCTGACCGGTAAGGTTCTGGATATCGAGACTCCCTACGACGCAAGCTTCGACAACATCACCGTTAACATCCGCGTTAAGGACGTTGACATCAAGTGCTACCGTCTGAAGGGTACCGGCGTTGCCAACATCAAGGCCGGCGATACCATCACTGTTAAGGGTACCATCAAGAACTACATGGGCATCATCGAGTTTGATACCGGTTGCACCATGACCAAGCGCGTTGCCGGTACTAACGACAACAAGGAGCTGTCCGTTGTCGCTAACCCCAAGGCTGGCGTTGCTTACAAGTTCGGTATGGTTCAGCCCAACGTGGATAAGAAGGCTGTCTACTACCTGAAGGGTGGTATGAGTGGCTACTACATGGCTACTTCCTCTTCTTCTTCCGCTGCTATCGACGTGTATCTGGAGGAGACCTCTGGTGGTTTCTATCTGTACGCTATGGTTAACGGCTCCAAGAAGTACATCAACATGGTTGTCAGCGGTACTCACGTCAACGGCGCCTATGAGGATGCTGCCAAGACTGTTTACACCTACGATGCTACCGCTCAGACTCTGATCGCTGAGGTTGACGGCGCTCCCTACTGGTTCGGTACCCGTAACGATAAGAGCTACACCACCGTCGGCCCCTGCAAGACCGAGTACGAGGGCTTCTACTGCAAGTTCTACGCCTAATTCCATTTCCCTTATTCGTTTTTCTTTGGATCTAACGGTGGGGGAGTCCGCATGGGCTCCCCCAACCGAGATTAAATAAAAGGAGGAACAAACCCATGAAAATGCGCAAGATTGTCGCTGTCATGATGGCTGTTCTGATGCTGTGCTGTGTGATTCCTTTCGCCGCCACCGCTGAAGAGGCTACTGCCACCATCGACTTCACCGACAAGGCCAATCGCACCCACTACAGCACTGAGCAGCAGATTTGGGAGCAGAATGGCATCATCATCACCAACGATAAAGGTGCTTCTACCTCTAACGTCGGTGACTACGGCGGAGAGGGCTATCCCGCTCGCTTCTACAAGTCTTCTACCGTGAAGATTGAGTACCCCGGTATGACCAAGCTGGTCATCGATTGCTCCAGCCTGGACGCCAAGTACGTCAATGGTTGGAAGGATTCCATCACCGATGCCAACGCCACCGGTACTGTCGACGGTAACATCGTTACCATCGTGTTCGCTGAGGCTGTGGATTCCTTCATCTGGGAGACTATGTCTGCCCAGTCTCGTGCTTACAACATCGCCGTTTACGCCGCTGCTGCTGAGCCCGAGGTCCCTGCTGTGCCCGTTTCTTACGAGGCCGACTTCGACACCATCGTGACCACCAACGCTACCGGTGATTCTTCTTACAACAAGACCTTCACCACCGAGGCTGGTTGGGTCACCGAGAACTCCGCCATCCAGACCGGCGGTGCTTCCGTTATGAATCCCCAGTTCCCCGTCATCGGCGAGGACAACAGCTCTAAGGCTGTCTGCATGAACGGTAAGGTTTCTGCCCCCGGTAAGATCTCTTCTCCCGTTCTGAGCGGCGGCATCAACAAGCTGACCATCAACTACACCAAGATGTTCACCGACACCAACCTGTCTGCGACCATCACCATCACCGATCTGGCTACCGGTGCTGTGTACACTCACACCATCGCCAAAGAGGCTGACAAGAACGATAAGTATACCGTGTGGACCGATGAGTGGGTTCTGGAGACTCCCATCGCCGGCGACTTCACCATCGTGATCGCCAACGATTGCCCCACTCAGGCTACCGGTAATAAGGATCGTATGACCATCCTGGATGTTATCTGGGAGACCACCGGCAGCGGTTCTGTGACTCCCGACGTTCCTGCTTGCGAGCATGAGTACGACGACGAGTACGATGCCGATTGCAACAAGTGCGGCGAGACCCGTGAGGTTCCCGAGAAGCCTGTTGAGCCCGACGTTCCTGCTGACCTGATTCTGATCGACGCCCCCAAGGCTGGCGTTGCTTACAAGTTCGGTATGATTCAGGGCAATGTTTCCGCTACCGACGTGTACTACCTGAAGGGTGGTATGAATGGTTACTATATGGATACCGCTGCTGACGCTGCTGCTGCCATCGACGTGTATCTGGAGGAGACCGCTGGTGGCTACTACATGTACACCATGTCCAACGGCGCTAAGACCTACATCAACATGGTTGTTAGCGGCACCCACGTGAACGGCGCTTATGAGGCTGCTGCTTCCACCGTTTACACCTTCAACGCCGATTCCAAGACCGTCATCGCCATCGTGAACGATGCCGAGTACTGGTTCGGTACCCGTAACGACAAGACCTACACCACTGTTGGTCCTTGCGCTGTTTCCTATGCTGGTTTCTACTGCCAGTTCTACGGCGCTGCTGAGACTCCCGACGTTCCTGTCGAGCCCGATGAGCCCGAGGTTCCCTCTGATCCCGCTGCTGACAGCGTGCTGACCATTCCTCAGGCTAACGAGCTGGGTCTGTCCAAGGAGAAGAACACCTACACCGAGGGCAAGTACTACGTCACCGGTAAGATTGTGGCTATCTCTAACGCTACCTACGGCAACATGTACATCGTGGACGAGAACAACAACCAGTTCATGGTTTACGGTGCTTATAGCGCTGACGGCGAGATCCGTTTCGACGCTCTGGAGTACATCCCCGTGGTTGGCGACACCGTCACCGTCTACGGTATCATCGGTACCTACAATGGCACCGAGGCTCAGATGAAGAATGGTTGGATCACCGAGATCGTTAAGGGCGAGGGCGAGCCCGAGAACACCGATCCCGCCGCTGACAGCACTCTGACTGTTAAGGAGGCTATCGATCTGGGTCTGTCCAAGCTGCACAACGTCTTCACTGAGAACAAGTACTATGTTACCGCTGAGATCACCGAGATCTACAACGACATCTACGGCAACATGTACGTTAAGGATGCCGAGGGCAACGTTCTGACCATCTATGGTACCTACGATGCCGACGGCACCAACCGTTTCGACGCTATGGAGAACAAGCCTGTTGTGGGCGACACCGTTAAGTTCTACGGTATCGTTGGCCAGTACAACGGCAATCCCCAGATGAAGAACGCTTGGATCGTTGAGATCAACCCCACCGAGGAGCCCGATACTCCCGTGGATCCCGAGACTCCTGACGAGCCCGTGACTCCCGACGAGCCTGAGACTCCCGATGAGCCCGTGACTCCCGACGAGCCCGGCACCGACTCTCCCGAGACCGGCGACAACACCACCGTGTACGTCGCTCTGGCTGTTGTGATGATGGTCCTGGCTGCTGCCGCTGCCTTCGTCACCTCTAAGAAGCGCGCCTAATCGCTGCTTAAATAGAGCATAAAAATCCCCTCCGTGGATATCCACGGAGGGGATTTTCTTATTGCTTAGTTGTCGCTGAGGTTATTCAGCTTGTTGTAAATGGTCCAATCGGTGCGATTGACGGTGAGAGGCATAATGGAGATATATCCGCTGATGACCGCATCGGTATCCAGCGTCAGGTCGCCGCCATTGGTGTGCACGCACTTGCCGCTGGCGATATACATGCCCTCTTCCTCGGTGGGCGGGAAACTGTCGGAATAGTAGGGGCCGCCCTGATGGGTGATGCGCACGCCCAGAGGGGCAGGGGGGATGTTGATGTTGTAGGCGTTGTGAACGTCCATCAGCTTGTGCTCGTTGATGTAGTTGAATACGTCGCTCAAATGTGCCGTGGCGTTTTCGTAATTTTCAAAGCTGGTGGAGAGTGCGATGGCGGGGACGCCCAGCAACACGCCTTCACAAGCGGCGGACACCGTGCCGGAATACAGGATGTCCGAACCGATGTTGTAGCCGCGGTTGACACCGGAAATCACCAGGTCAAACTCCATCCCCAGGCCCAGAATCGCAAAGCGCACACAGTCGGCAGGTGTAGACTCTACCGCGATGGCGGAGATATCCTCGGCGATGGCGATGTGGTGAACACGGAAGGGATCGTGGATGTCGATGCCGTGGCTTTTGCCGCTTTGCTCGACCTTGGGCACTACCACAGTGACGTCGCCAATAGTCTGGCAGAAGCGCACCAGCGGCAACAACTGGCTGGCGGTGATGCTATCGTCGTTCGTAATCAGAATTCTCATAACCAATCCTCGTGCGTTTCTTTATATTCTTTTACCAAGGCGTCGGCGTCCGCCAGCAGCGTTTTCATCTCCTCGACACCATAAACGGTGGCGCCGCTTGCGCAGGCGTGACCGCCGCCGCGATACTTCTCGGCGATGGTGTTGATGTGCACAAAGCGAGAGCGCAGGCGCACACGGATGGAATTGTCCTCGGTGCCATTCTCGATGAAGGCCATCCACGCGATGCAACCGCGAATCGAGTCCAGGGTGCCGACACAAGCACTGGCCTGCTCGAGGGTGAGGTTGAACTCCTCCTGCATCGCCTTATCGATGAAGATGTAGGCGACACCGTTTTCGGTTACCTGCATACGCTGGTAGATGCTGGCCTTAAACTTCAGGTATTCGAAGGCCTCCAGGTACAGACGAGCGAACAGAGTCTGCGTATCGACGCCCACATCCAGCAGGGTTGCGGCGCAACGCATGGTGTTGCCATTGACGCCGTCGTATTTGAAGCGACCGGAGTCGGTCACCATACCGGTGTACAGATAGGTGGCGCCTTCCTGATCGATTTTCAGCTCGTCGCGGAAGGTCTCGTAGAAATCAACGATCATTTCGCAGGCGGAAGAGCGCTCTTCCTCCACCCACATGAGACTGCCGTAGTTCTCAATCGGGATGTGGTGATCGATTTTGATGAGTTCTTTGCAGAGGGCGTATTTCTTATTGGAAATGCGTGCCTCGGAGGCGGTGTCAATGACAATGCCCAAGGCGTCTGCATAGATTTCATCGGCAACGTCCTCGTCTTCGGGACCCATAAACTCCAGATATTGCGCCAGATCACTGTCGATGAGATAGATTTCCTTCTCAGGGAAAGAAAGCTGTAAGATGCGCTTCAATCCCTTGGTTGCGCCTACGCAGTCGCCGTCGTTGCGAACGTGGCGGAAGAGCATAATGCGATCGTATTCCTTGATTTTGTTGAGAATCTGCTGCTTTACTTCTCTATTCATTGAGAACCTCCTGCAATCGCGTCTAAGTCGTTCAGCATTGCCATAGCGGTGGCGTGATCGGGCACGGTGGCGCCGCTGGCCTTCTGGTGACCGCCGCCGCCGTATTTGACGGCGATGGGGTTGATGTTATATTTGTTGGAGCGGATTTCGCACAGCACGCCCTGCTCGGTCTCGGTGAAGTTGACCCAAATAGGCATACCTTTCAGGTCGCCCATGGTGTTGACCATGCCGCGGGACACGGTGAAGGTGTCCAAACCCAGAGCGTTGAACTCGTCCAGAGTGGTGTAGATATAAGCAACGCCGTTGTCGGTGTGCTGAATCTTCAAGGTGAATTTCGCCTTCAACTGCTTACCCGCCAGCTCATCTGCATAGAGGTTGCGGAACAACTCGTTGGTATCGAAGCCGGTCTCCATCAGCGCAGCGGCCAGTCTGAAGGTACGGGCGGTGGTGCCGTCATAGCGGAAACGTCCGGAGTCGGTTACCATACCGGTGTACAGAGACTGGGCGGCGATGGGGGAGAGACGCAGGCCGCATTCCACGGCGAAATAGGTGATCAAGCCGCAGCAACTCTCGAAAGAGGTATCCACCACCTCGTCGTCTGCGATTTTTTCGCAGAAAATGTGGTGGTCGAATCGCGCCGTTTTGGCAGCTAAGGTGTAACGATTGTCGCTGATGAGATGGGTGGCAGCCGTATCTAAGATGATGGCAAGCGCCCCCTCGTAAACGCTATCATCGATTTCGTTCATCACGGCATCGGTCATAAAATGAAAGTGCTTAGGGTCGTCGCCGACAACGTAGACGGTTTTGCCGGGGAAGTTCTCCTTGATGAGGTGCTTCAAACCGATCTGGCTGCCCATGGCATCACCGTCAGGGTGATGATGGCGATGAATGATGATGGTATCGTATTCTTTAATGCTGGATAAAATGGCTTCAAACATAGTTCTTAACCTTTCCGACACATTGTGTCCTTACATTCTTTCTAACTAAATATCATAACATATTAGCGGCGAAATAGCAATAAAAAAGATGTGGTATTTTGCAGAAGGGAAGAGACGATTTGAATTGAGAGCGCTTGAATGGCATTCAAGCGCCCAATTGTGTATGTCGATAAAAAGAAAAACAGCCGATGCTATTGCATCGACTGTTTTCTTGGTGGAGATAAGCGGGATCGAACCGCTGACCTCTTGAATGCCATTCAAGCGCTCTCCCAGCTGAGCTATACCCCCATATGTTCGCTCGGAACAGGCATTATAATATCAAACAATTCGGCAAATGTCAACCCCTTTTTTGAAAAAAGTTCGAAAAAATTCAAAAAAGTTTTTTGCGCGCAAAGACTTGCAAAATCATAGCTTTTTTCATATAATATGTAGTATAACATTAAAGGTAGGTGATACAAATGGAGAGCAATTCCGTTCCTCCTCGATGGTGTTGTTTTGATGTTGCGATCTGTGTGTCACCAAGATTGGTATCTATAATTTTCAACACACAGACCGCTTGTATCAACCGTTGTGATATACAACGATGAACAGGAGGTCTTTTTTATGTCTGAAGAGATTCGGAACAATGATTTACAATTAGAGAATAACGTTCGCCCCGATTATACGGAAGAACTGACTGCCCTGTTGCGCAGCCGCCGTAGTATCGCAGAGCTGCGCGACGAGATGGAGGCTTATCACGATAGTGACTTGGCCGACCTACTGGAGCAGTTGCCGCCGACGGATCGTCGTCGTTTGTATCGTATCTTGGGCTTGGACCGTACCGGTGACGTATTCGCCTATCTGGAGAATGCGGCGGAGTATCTGGAAGAGCTGGATGCCGAAGTGGCGGCAGACGTGTTGGAAGTGATGGACGCCGACGATGCGGTGGATGCGCTGGAGGATCTGGACGAAGAAAAGCGTCAAGAGTTGCTGGATTTGATGGATCCTGACGCGGTAGAGGATATCGAACTGATCGATTCTTATGAAGAGGATCAGATCGGTAGTCGTATGACCACCAACTATGTTGCCATCGGCCGCGACCTCAGCATCAAAGAGGCGATGAAATCCCTTGTGCATCAGGCGGCGGAGAACGACAACATTTCCAAGTTGTACACCCTGAATGAGGACGGTACTTTCTACGGCGCCATTGATCTTAAGGATTTGATTATCGCGCGTAAAGATATCGAGTTGGAAGATCTGATTGTTACCTCGTATCCGTACGTCTTTGCGACGCAATCCGTTGAGTCTTGTATCGAAGAGTTGAAGGATTACTCGGAGGATTCGATTCCCGTATTGGACGAGGACCAACGCTTGCTGGGCGTCATCACGGCCCACGATATCGTTGAGGTCGTGGACGAGGAGATGGGCGAAGACTATGCGCGTCTGGCCGGTTTGACGTCGGAGGAGGATTTACGAGAGCCGATCTTCCGTAGCGTAGGCAAGCGCATTCCTTGGCTGGTCGTTTTGCTGTTCTTGGGTCTTGGCGTGTCTGCTGTGGTAGGCCTGTTTGAAGCGGTCGTGCGGGATTTGACCTTGATCGTCTGTTTCCAGTCTTTGACCTTGTCGATGGCCGGTAATGTGGGCACCCAGTCGCTGGCGGTGACCATTCGTGTTTTGATGGATGAACAGATCAGCGGTAAAGAGTGTTTGCGCTTGATATTCAAGGAGATTCGCGTGGGTTTCCTGAACGGTGCCGTTTTGGGAGTCGCGTCTACCTTGTTGATCGGACTGTACATTATGTTGGTTAACGGTAAAGATTCGGCGTTTGCGTTTGCGACGTCCGGCTGCATCGGTTTGTCGATGGTGCTGGCGATGACGGTATCCGGAATGACCGGTACGTTAGTTCCGATGCTGTTCAAGAAGTTGAAGGTTGACCCCGCCGTGGCCTCCGGTCCGCTGATTACGACGATTAACGACCTGGTGGCCGTCGTGACTTATTACGGCTTGGCGTGGTGGTTGTTGATTAATACGCTGAATTTGGTTGGTTAAATAAAGGAGACGACTATGAATATTGTGGTTGCACAATCCGGCGGTCCTACTGCGGTAATTAACGCGTCCCTGTTGGGCGTTTACCGCGCGGCACGTTCTTGGGATAAGGTTGACGTGGTATACGGCTCCCTCAACGGCATTGAGGGCATTCTGAATGAGAATCTGGTGAACCTGAACGAACTGTTGGCCACAGAGGAGCAGCAGGCATTGTTGCGCCAGACGCCTTCGTCTGCGTTGCGTTCGTGCCGCTATAAATTGCCCACTATCGAGAAGGATCCTGCTGCATACGAGCAGATTCGCGCTACGCTGGAAAAGTACGATATCGGCGCGTTCTTTTATATTGGTGGCAACGATTCTATGGATACGGTGGATAAACTGTCCAAGTATTTTGCGTCTGTTGGCAGCGATATTCGCGTGATGGGCGTTCCCAAAACGATTGATAACGATCTGATGTTGATGGATCACACGCCCGGATATGGTTCGGCCGCTAAATTCGTGGCTACATGTATGTGGGAGATGGCCCGCGATTGCACGGTGTACGAACTCGACAGCGTGCTGATTGTGGAGATTATGGGCCGCGATACCGGCTGGTTGACCGCGGCGGCCGCACTGCCTCGTTTGCAGGGGTGTGACGCTCCTCATTTGGTATACTTGCCTGAGGTGACTTTCACTGCCGATCAGTTCATTGCTGATGTGCGCGAGATGCAGAAGAAAACGCGCACGGTGATTGTGGCAGCGTCCGAAGGTGTCGAACTGGACGGCTTGGATGATTTCCAGTCCGGTAAGGTGGACAATTTTGGTCACAAGTATCTCTCCGGCATCGGCAAATGTCTAGAGGAGCTGGTGCGCGATCGCATTGGTTGTAAAGTGCGTTCTGTGGAGTTGAACATTTTGCAGCGTTGCGCCGCACATATCGCCTCTGAGACGGATTTGGTCGAGGCGGAATCTCTGGGCGTGGTGGCAGTGAAGGCGGCCGCGGCAGGGGAGACGGGCATGGTTAGCGCCATTATCGGTCGTTACGATAAGGATTACATTCCCAATTACGGCATTGTTCCTGTCTGTAACGTAGCGAATAAGATTAAATACGTGCCTCGCGAGTGGATCAATGAGGCAGGGAATGACGTATTGCCTGCGGCATTGGCCTATATCCAGCCGCTGATCCAGGGAGAGCCTGACATCAAGTACGAAAACGGTTTTGCTCGACACTTCGTTATAGGATAATAAGTAATGCGCCGTCTGCTTTGGCAGGCGGCGCAAACTTTTTTGTAATCATTACAAAAAAAGTTGCAAAAACCTATTGACAAATCACAATTCTTCTGGTATTATGCAATTGTAATCATTACAAAAACAAAACGATTACAGATCGGAGGGAGAATATGACACAAAAACAGATGGCGTCCCTAATGGGGGAACGAGGTTTACGACCAACTACTCAGCGATTAGCGGTATACGATTATCTGTACCGTCATCGTATTCACCCTTCGGCAGAGATGGTGTACGATGCGCTGATCACTCAGTATCCTACGTTCTCGCGTACCACAGTCTACAATTCGCTGCACGCATTGGTGCAGGCGGGTTTGGTACAGGAGTTGGCGATGGATACAGAGGAGAGACGCTACGACGCCGATACTGCTCTGCACGGCCATTTTCACTGCCGCGGATGCGGCGGCATCGCTGATTTCGCGCTGGACGCGGCGGTGGTGCACAGTTTGATTCCGGATGGCTTTGCCGTGCAGAATCAAGGGATCTATTTCAGCGGGTTGTGTCCCGCCTGCCGATCGGCAGAACCGATCAAATCTAATGAAAATTAATTTTGGAGGTAATTTATTATGAAAAAGTACGTTTGCTCTGTTTGTGGTTATGTTCACACCGGTGATTCCGCTCCTCACGTTTGCCCCGTTTGCGGCGTGACCGCTGAGAAGTTCAAAGAGCAGTCCGGCCCCAAGACCTGGGCTGCCGAGCATGTTGTCGGCGTCGCTCAGGGTGTTGATCCTGAGATCATCGAGGGTCTGCGTTCCAACTTTATGGGCGAGTGCTCCGAGGTTGGTATGTATCTGGCTATGGCCCGTGTCGCTCATCGCGAGGGTTACCCCGAGATCGGTCTGTATTGGGAGAAGGCCGCTTACGAAGAGGCTGAGCACGCCGCTAAGTTTGCCGAGCTGCTGGGCGAGGTTCTGACCGATAGCACCAAGAAGAACTTGGAGATGCGCGTAGACGCCGAGAACGGCGCTACCGAGGGCAAGTTCGAGCTGGCTAAGCGCGCTAAGGAGCTGGGCCTGGATGCCATCCACGACACCGTCCACGAGATGGCTCGTGATGAGGCTCGCCACGGCAAGGCTTTCGAGGGCCTGCTGCAGCGTTACTTCGGTTAATAGCTTTGGGGCGTATGCCCCGTACATATAAGGAGGGAAGTACCATGTTGGACAAGAAAGTAATCGAATTGCTGAACGACCAGATCAATAAGGAGTTTTACAGTGCCTATCTGTATCTGGATATCGCTAACTACTATACCGAGCAGGATTTGGATGGCTTTGCCAACTGGTATACCATCCAGGCACAGGAGGAACGCGACCACGCGATGCTGTTTCTGCGTTACTTGCAGAGCAACGGCATCCCCGTGGAGTTGAAGGCCATTGACAAGCCCGGCGAGGCATTTAGTAATGCGCTGGATCCGCTGCTGGTTGGTGCCAAACACGAGCGCTATGTCAGCGCACTGATTCACGCCATCTACGAGGCAGCCTACGACGTCCGTGATTTCCGTACTATGCAGTTCCTCGACTGGTTCGTTAAGGAGCAGATGGAGGAAGAGGAGAATGCCGACAAGATGGTTAACAAGTATAAATTGTTTGGCGACGATCCTAAGAGTTTGTATCTGCTGGATCAGGAGTTGGCGGCGCGTGTTTACTCCGCTCCCAGTTTGGTTTTATAATCGCTTTGAGGCTCCCTCTGCAAAGAGGGAGCTTTTTGCGACATAATACTAAAAAATACCGAAAATAATGTTAATTTTCTCTTGACTATATTGCAAACAACTGATATAATACTATGGTCCACGAGTGTGGACAAATCCTTGCCTCTCCCAAGGAGGGGAGGCCATTAGACCATAAGGAGGTGCAAACTATGCCTACTATCAAAGCATCCTACGAGGCCGTCTTCATCTTCTCCCTGACTCAGGGTGAGGAGAATGTCACCGCACTGAAGGAGAAGTTCAGCTCTCTGATCGAGCAGAACGCCGAAATCGGTGAGATCGACGAGTGGGGCAAGCGTAAGCTGGCCTACCTGATCAACGACGAGGCTGAGGGCTACTATGTCCTGTACAACTTCGTCAGCGGTCCTGCGTTCCCTGCTGAGCTGGAGCGTGTCAGCGGTATTACCGATGGCGTGCTGCGTTCTATGGTGATTCGCAAGGAAGAGAACTAAGGAGGTATTTCTGTGAATTCTATCTGTTTGATGGGTCGTCTCACCGGTGATCCCGAGCTGAAGACCACACAGAATGGTATTTCCGTCACTAGCTTTAGTGTGGCTGTGGATCGCGCTTATCGCTCTAAAGATCAGGAGCGTCAGGCCGATTTCATTCCTTGCACGGCGTGGCGTGGTACCGCTGAGTTTATCTCCCGTTACTTCCGTAAGGGTCAGCGCATTGCGCTGCAGGGTAGCCTGCAGACCCGCAAGTACACGGCTAACGATGGCAGTCAGCGTACTGCTTTCGAGGTCGTTGTCGACAATGCATTCTTCTGTGAGTCCAAGGGTGGTAACGCCGCCGGGGCTCCCAGCTACGATTCCCAGATTCCTCAGTACAGCGAGGCTAAGCCCGCTTTCTCCACTGCTCACAGTGGCGATTTTGAGGAGATTCTCACCGACGAGGATCTGCCCTTCTAAGGATTTGGAAATCTGCTGAAAATTGAGAAAAGGAGGCCTTTCTATCATGGCTGAAAGAAATGAGAGACCCGAGCGCCCCATGCGTGGCGGCCGTAAGGGCCATCGTAAGGTTTGCCAGTTCTGCGTGGACAAGATCGACTACATCGATTACAAGGATGTGGCTCGTCTGCGCCGCTGCATGTCCGAGCGCGCTAAGATTCTGCCCCGTCGTGTGACCGGCACTTGCGCTCGCCATCAGCGTGACCTGACCACCGCTATCAAGCGTGCTCGTCAGATTGCTCTGGTGCCCTTCGTGACCGACTAATTTGTCATCACATAAAAATGCCTGACTCGTATGAGTCAGGCATTTTTTATTTTACGATTAACTTTGTGGTGTGATCGGTTCCGCAGGGGAGTGGTTTCTCCATCGCCAAAGCGTGCAGGTCGGTGGCGGTGCATTCCAGCGTAAAGATGCGTTTGGCACGATCGTCTAAGTCGACAACTTGCGCCGTACGTGTCAATATAGGCAAGGCGGGGGAGGCGGCGGCCAAAATCTCACGGCCACGCGCATTCATGCCCAGCACGCGGATGTAGGGCGGTAAACCTGTTGTATCGGCGTTGGTTAAGCCAATAAGGGACGCCCATAGCAGACGGCGTAGCCGTGCCATGGGATATCGTCGAGTTTTAACGGCATCCAGCAACGCGGCGTAATCCGTAGAGGTGCGTATCTCGCGATAAAGTCGGTTTTCCAGCCCTTCAGATAACCAGGGCAGGCGGGAACATTCCTCTAAAGATAAAAGCCGTAAATGCGCCATCAAGGCGTTTTCTAAACGATCGGTTTGGGTGATGACTTCGCCATTCGCATAGGCGGATTTGAGGATGGCAGCAGAGGCTTCGGGCATATAGCCGTCTAGATGGGACAAATCACCCTCGCGTACCATCTTGCGCAGCATAGTGGCGGAGGCAAAGGTATCTTTTGCCTCCATTTCGTCATGTAAAGCACCCTGCCTTTGCAGGGTGAAAACCGCCCAGTTGACGCCTTGAGAGGCCATAGCGCGCATATATTCGATGCCGAGGGTGTTGTTGGGGACGGCGAGGTGTGCGGCGACTTCATCGCCCAGAATAGCCGCGGCCGCTTGTTGCCCGGCGGCGGCATAGGGGGCGCCGTTATCCAGTGCCTTCTTCAACGCGGACTGATAGGCAGGATTATTGGACAAGTCGGCTAGTTGTTTGAGCGCGTTGGTGTCGCCGCATTCGCTGCCGAAGGATAGCATATCCACGCATCCCAATGCGTTCAGCACTGCAATGCCACCGTTGGCAAAGTTTTCGGCAGGAGCCATCGCCCACGGGAGAGGCAATTCCAGCACCAGGTCGGCACCGCAAGCGAGAGCCATCTCGGCTCGCTTGAATTTGCTTAGCAGAGCGGGTTCGCCTCGTTGTGTGAAATTTCCGCTGATGACCGCCACCACGTGTGTTGCGTTTCCGCCGTTTTCTGCGCGGGTGGCCGCGATGTGAGCGGCGTGACCGTTGTGAAAGGGGTCATATTCCGCAATAATGCCTGCAATTCTCAAAAAAGGTGCCTCCTTTCTGCAAATAGGTGTTGAAATTTATAGGAATATCGGTTATTATATATTATAATATTTCTTTCATAAAATCAATGAGGAGATGTAAAATAATGAAAATTTTGGTTATTAACGCAGGTAGCTCTTCCCTGAAGTATCAGCTGATCGATATGAATGGCGAGGTTGTGCTGGCGAAGGGTATTTGCGAGCGTATTGGTCTGGAGGATGGTATCTTCACTCACAAGGCCAACGGCAACGCCTGGACCTCTTATCCCGTGATGAAGAACCAGACTGAGGCTTTCGCTCAGGTGAAGAAGGCTCTGACTGAGGGCGAGGGCAAGGTTATCGACGATCTGTCCGAGGTGGGCGCTATCGGCCACCGCGTGGTGCAGGGCGGTGACCGTTTCGATCGCTCTGTCATCGTCACCGAGAAGGTGAAGCAGGATATCGAGGAGCTGGCTGCTCTGGCTCCTCTGCACAATATGGGCGCTCTGGCCGGTATCAATGCCGCCACCGAGACTTTCGGCACTGAGATCACTCAGGTTGTGGTGTTCGACACCGCTTTCCATCAGACTATGGAGCAGAAGGTATTTATGTTCGCCCTGCCTTATGAGTACTATGAGAAGTACGGTGTCCGTCGCTACGGCGCTCACGGCACCTCTCACCGCTTTGTCAGCGCTCGTTGCACCGAGCTGCTGGGCAAGGTTGAGGGCAGCCGCATCATCACCTGCCACCTGGGCAGCGGTTCTTCCATCTCCGCTATCAAAGATGGCAAGATTTATGACACCTCTATGGGCCTGACTCCTTTGGATGGCTTTATGATGGGTACCCGTACCGGCGGTATGGATCCCTCTGTCGTCACCTACGTGATGGATAAGGAGGGCCTGACCCCCAAGCAGATGGACGACCTGATGAACAAGAAGTCCGGCACCCTCGGCATCTCCGGTGTGTCCAGCGACGACCGCGACATCGAGAAGGCTATCTCCGAGGGCAACGAGCGCGCGAAGCTGGCTTGGGATATGCGTACCTATCAGATCACCAAGATTATCGGCGGTTATATCGCTGCTCTGGGTGGCCTGGATGCTCTGGTGTTCACCGCAGGTATCGGCGAGAACCAGCCTCTGGTGCGTAAGGAGATCATCGACGCTCTGGGTTATATGGGCATGAAGTGCGACGTGGAGGCTAACAACGTCCGCGGTGTTGAGCGTCTGATCACCACTGAGGATTCCGCCATCCCCGCTTGGATCATCCCCACCAACGAGGAGCTGGTTATCGCTCGCGACACCCTGGCTTTGGCTCAGTAATTGAAATAGACAAAAAGGCAACCATCTTTGCGGATGGTTGCCTTTTTCTTAATCGACGTTGCAGTTGCAATCGGGTTTGAACAGTAAGGTGATACACCAAATGCCTGCTAGAGCCACGACCGTATAGATGATGCGTGCCAGCAGCGCGCTGGGACTGCCGCAGGCCCAGGCAACCAGATCGAATTGGAACAAACCGATGCTGCCCCAGTTCAGAGCGCCGATAATGGTGACGATCAATGCGATTTTGTTCAGCATAATACGACTCCTTTCTCTTTGTGATGTGGGAACACAAGGAGTATGCGTATTACTGTGCCGAAATATGTATTGAGGTGCAATTTTTCTTTACTTGTCGCAAACTTTGTGATATAATTATCAAAACTAATTCATATTAGGAGGTTCTTTTCTATGCGTGCTGTTATTACGGTTGTTGGTAAGGATGCGGTGGGTATTTTGGCTAAGGTGTCCGCTCGCTGCAGTGATCATAACGTTAATGTGCTTGAGGTGACTCAGTCGATCGTTCAGGATGTGTTTGCTATGATTATGATGGTAGACATTTCTAAGTGCGATATTCCTTTCACCCAGTTGGTGGATGTGATGATGGATTTGGGCAAGGAAAACGGCCTGGTGATCCATTGTATGCACGAGGATATTTTTGACGCAATGCACACCATTTAAGGAGATCACTATGTTAAACAGCAAAGATATTTTAGAGACCATCCTGATGATTCAGGATGAGAATTTAGACGTGCGCACCATCACCATGGGTATTTCGCTGTTGGATTGTTGCGATAGCGACATTGACGTGGTGTGCGAGCGTGTATATGAGAAAATCACGCGATGCGCCAAGGACTTGGTTAAGACGGGCGAGGAGATCGAGAAAGAACTGGGCATTCCCATCGTCAATAAGCGTATTTCTATCACCCCTGCCGCTATGATTTTGGCGGGTTGCAAGGATCGCGACGCGGTCAAGTTGGCGATGACGTTGGAACGTGCCGCCGTGGCTTGTGGCGTCAACTTCCTTGGTGGTTTTTCTGCGCTGGTGCAAAAGGGATTTTCTGCCGGTGATCGCGAGCTGATCGAGGCGATCCCCGAGGCCTTAGCCGTGACCGAGCACATCTGTGCATCGGTCAACGTTGGTTCCACCAAGGCAGGCATCAATATGGATGCGGTGGCGCTGATGGGTCGCATCGTCCGTCAGGCCGCCGAGCGCACTGCCGACAAGGGGTGCATCGGCCCTGCTAAGTTGGTGGTTCTGTGTAACGCTCCCGAGGACAACCCCTTTATGGCTGGTGCCTTCCACGGTGTTGGCGAGCCGGATTGCGTGATTAACGTAGGTGTTTCCGGTCCCGGTGTGGTGCGCGCGGCGTTGGCCAAGGCCGGTCCCGACAAGGACTTGGGCGAGATTGCCGAGATTATCAAGAAGACTGCTTTCAAGATCACCCGTATGGGTCAGCTGGTGGCGCAGGAGGCCTCTAAGCGCTTGGGCGTGCCCTTTGGTATTGTCGACCTTTCCTTGGCTCCTACGCCTGCCGTGGGCGATTCTGTGGCTTATATTCTGGAAGAGATTGGTCTATCCCAGTGCGGTAGCCACGGCACCACCGCTTGTCTGGCTATGCTCAATGACGCCGTTAAGAAGGGTGGCGTGATGGCCTCCTCCCATGTGGGCGGTTTGTCCGGTGCATTTATTCCTGTTACTGAGGATGCGGGTATGATCGCCGCCGCTCGCAGCGGTTGCCTGACCATCGAGAAGTTGGAGGCAATGACCTCTGTGTGTTCCGTGGGCCTGGATATGATCAATATCCCCGGGGACACCTCCGCTGAGGTGATTTCCGCCATTATCGCTGACGAGGCGGCTATCGGTATGGTCAACTCCAAGACCACCGCCGTCCGTGTGATTCCCGCCATTGGTAAAGAGGTGGGAGAGGAACTGAATTTTGGCGGTTTGTTGGGTGAAGGCCCTGTGGTGCCGCTGAACACCGCAGATCCCTCGGTGTTTATTCATCGTGGTGGTCGCATTCCTGCTCCGATGCAGAGTCTTAAGAACTAAGAATAGAAAAAGCCGTTGCAACCAATCGGTTGCAACGGCTTTTTTGCTTATATTTCTTTGAAATAGCACCAAGGAGCAAGGCTCCAATCGGGGGTGCTTGTAGTGGTGAGAGGCTCGCTCGTGATAGGGTGAAGGAAGGAGAGCTGATGGCTCCACAGTCCCAAACACGCCCCTTTGACGCCGCCATAGCGGCTGTCGCCGTAGAGCGGCATCTGCCGCGAGGCGAACTGCACACGAATCTGATGGGTTCTACCCGTATGTAGCCGCACTCGTACGAGAGAAAACGTGCCCTCGTCGGTGGTGATGGTTTCCAACACGGAATAATCCAACTTGGCCTCACGCACACCTTTACGACCACGGCTCACAACGTAAGATTTATTCTTACGCACATCGTGGTACAGCAGATCGGTGTAGGTGCCTTCGGATTCGACAGGGGCACCCTGAACTACGGCGAGGTATTCCTTTTGGAATCGGTCGTGATCGCCCACCATAGCAGATAACTTCGCTGCTGTACGATCGGTACGGGCATAGACCATCACGCCGCCGGTGGGCTTGTCTAAACGATGCATCACCTTTACAGTATAACCATGGTCTGCCAATCGGTGGGGGACACAGTCGCCCTCCGCCTCCTGAGAGGGTACACCCATCGGCTTTTCAATCAGCAGCAGATGGGTGTCCTCGTACAGAATCTTAGGCATCGCGCTTCATGGTGGCCAAGAAAGCCTTGTGAGCCATATAAACGTCGATCTTAGACACGATCTCCATGGGAGCGTGCATGCTCAGCACGGGCACGCCCAGGTCAACGGTGTCCACATCCAGCATGGAGATGTACTTGGCCACGGTGCCGCCACCGCCGGCCTCAACCTTGCCCAGCTCGCCGGTCTGCCACAGAACGTCGTTAGCATCCAGGATGCCGCGAATCTTGCCCATGTACTCGGCGGAGGCATCGTTGGTGCCGCCCTTAGAGGCGCCACCGGTGTACTTGGTGATGCACACGCCGTAGTTGACCTTAGCGGCGTTGGAGGCCACCATCACCTCGGGATACAGGGGATCCAGAGCGGCGTTCACGTCGGCGGACAGACAGATGGAGTTGGACAGCACGTGATGACCCTTCTCGCCGAAAGAGGCGGCGATGTCATCGATGAAGTACTCCAGGAAAGCACCCTGCATACCGGTGTTGCCGTCAGAGCCGGTCTCCTCCTTGTCGGCCAGAATGGCGACGGCGGTGTAGGCGGGGGTCTCGGACTCGATCAGAGCGGTCAGAGCGGGGTAGGCGCAGACGCGGTCGTCGTGGCCGTAGGCGCCGATCAGGCTGCGGTCAAAGCCGATGTCCTTAGCCTTGAAGGTGGGGACGATCTCCAGCTCGGCAGAGAGGAAGTCGGCCTCGACGATGCCGTACTTCTCGTTGAGGATGTTCAGGATGTTCAGCTTGACAGCATCGGCACCCTCGTCATCCTTGAAGGGACGGGAACCGATCAGCAGATCCAGAGCCTCGCCGCGGATCACGTCGTGGGCGTTACGGCTCATCTGCTCACGGCCCAGGTGGGGCAGCAGATCGGTGATGCAGAAGATAGGATCGTTGTCGTCCTCGCCGATGCACACGTCAACAGAGGTGCCATCCTTGCGGATGATGGTGCCGTGCAGAGCCAGGGGGATAGCGGTCCACTGATACTTCTTAATGCCGCCGTAATAGCGGGTATCGAAATAAGCCAGCTCGGTGTTCTCGTACAGAGGAACGGGCTTCAGGTCGATACGGGGAGAGTCGATGTGGGCGGCGGCGATGGTGACACCGTCGGTGATGGGACGGGTACCGATGGTGGCGGCCAGCAGAGCCTTGCCACGGTTGTTCAGATAAATCTTGTCGCCGGCCTTCAGCTCCATACCCTGCACATAGGGAACGAAGCCCTTAGCCTCGATCATAGCGATGGCGGCGGTGACAGCCTCACGCTCGGTCTTGGCAGCGTCCAGATACGCCTTGTAGCCGTCGCAATAAGCGTTTGCGGCATCCAGCTCGGCATCGGACATGGTCTTAAAGCCGTTCTTGGTTTTGTAGGTCAGCTTCTCGCGCAGCAACTCGGCTGCGGATTTTTCTTTGTTTTCACTCATTGTATATTCCACCTTTCAATAAAATGCATATATGTTTGACTACGGTATATTACCGTGAGTAACCTAAAGTAAGGGCGCTAAATAATCCTTTGCCGCTTGTTGCAGCGTGGGGATATCGGTGCTGCCATCCAGCACGATCACGCCGTCACGACAGTAGAAATCGTCCGGCTGTTGGGCGGACATACGTTGTACGGCCTGTTCGGCGGTGAGGTTGTCTCGTGCCATAATGCGTTGTTTGCGCAGGTCGGCAGGGGCAATTACGGCCACGATAGTATCGCACAAAGCATCTGCATTGGCTTCGTACAGTAGAGGCGCATCCACCACTGCAACAGAATAACCCTGTTCGGCGGCGTTTTCAATCTCTTGCTGTGTCAGGGCAATGATCGCAGGATGGGTGATGGCGTTGAGCCGTTGCGTGTATTCGGGCGTTGTAAAAGCTCTTTTCGCCAGTTCGGCACGATTGAGTGAGCCGTCCTCATTGAGGATGGCAGAGGAGAATGCTTCGACTAATTGTGCTAAACAAGGCGATGCCGGATTGGTGACCACTCGTGCTAACCGATCGGTATCAATGATGTAGGCGCCTTGTTCACGCCAAGCATCTGCCACCGTGGTCTTGCCCGATCCTGTGGGGCCGGTCAATCCTACCACATGGATGGCACACTCGACGCGAAATGCGGCAGCGCGGAGTAGGCGATTGTATACTGCCAAGCCCACACCGGTAGGGGTGGGACTAGCGGCATAGACGGTGTGGATACCCATCTCGTCCAGTTGCCGCAAGGCATCAAACAGTTGTTGCGCTTGGGTTAAGGCATCGCTGCGACTTCCGTAAGTGACAGCAGGAACAGTTAAATTAGGTAAATCCTCATCAAAGCACAGAGCGCCAACACCGTCACCGCCATGCTTGTTGACGTATTCGGCGTAGGCGGCGGGAGACCCTTTGATAATGGTAATCTCCGCTTGGGGAGCATAGTGCTTATATTTCATACCAGGGGAGGCAGCCACAGCACCCTTTTCCAATGCGTGGGTGACGGCGGAGTCGATCTCAATGGGACCAAGTATATCCTCTAGCATTTCGGGGGTAATACCACCGGGACGGAGCAACCGAGGCGGTGTGTGGCACAGATCAATTACTGTGGATTCCACGCCTACGTCACAGTCGCCACCATCCAAAATGGCGGCGATGCGACCCTCCATATCCTCGGTCACGCGCTGAGCGTTAGTAGGGCTGGGAGATCCGGAACGATTGGCGGAGGGAGCCGCCAGAGGACATCCCGAGCGGAGAATCACCGCTTGCGCGATGGGGTGGGAGGGTAGACGGACAGCCACGGTAGAAAGTCCGCCGGTCACAACCTTCGGCACCTTATCGGATGCCGGAAGGATGATGGTCAGCGGTCCTGGCCAGTAGGCATCTGCCAGTTTGCGGGCGTTATCGGGGATGTGGGTGACCAGTGGTTCCCAATCCTTGACGTCCGCAATGTGAACGATCAGAGGATTGTCGGAGGGACGCCCTTTTGCCACGTAGATAGAGGACACCGCCTCGCTATTGAGGGCATCGGCGGCCAGACCGTACACGGTCTCGGTGGGGATAGCGACTAGTTCGCCTGCTGCCAGTAGGCGAGCAGCTTCGTCAATGCCCTCCGGATTCGGTTGTAAGTGTCTGGTTTCCATCATACACGTTCCTTTAATCGTTGACTTGCTGTAATTGCTCGGCGCGGTGGGCGGTGATGAGTGCATCCACCACCTCGTCCAGATCGCCGTTGAGAATAGAGTCGATTTTGTAGAGTGTTAAGCCGATGCGGTGATCGGTGACGCGACCTTGCGGAAAATTATAGGTGCGAATGCGCTCACTGCGATCACCGGTTCCAACCTGGGATTTACGGTCGGCGGCGATGGCGGATTGCTGCTCCTGCTGCTTTTGTTCCAGTAGGCGTGCACGAAGCACCTTCATGGCTTTGTCTTTGTTCTTAAACTGACTGCGCTCATCCTGACATTCAACCACCGTTCCCGTGGGCAGGTGTGTGATGCGGATGGCGGACTCGGTCTTGTTGATATGCTGACCGCCTGCTCCGCTGGAACGGAAGGTGTCAATCTGCAGATCGGTGGGATTGATTTCCATCTCCACCTCTTCAGCCTCAGGCAACACCGCCACCGTGACGGTGGAGGTGTGGATGCGACCGCCGGTTTCGGTTTCGGGTACGCGCTGTACGCGATGCACACCGCTCTCGAACTTGAATCGGCTGTAAGCGCCGTCACCTGAGATGAGGAAACTGACCTCCTTGCATCCGCCAAGCTCGGTTTCGTTGATGCTGAGAGGTTCGTGACGCAAGCCGCGGCGTTCGGCGTACATGGTGTACATACGATGGAGAGAATGAGCAAACAGAGCGGATTCTTCGCCGCCTGCACCGGCGCGAATCTCCATGATAACGTTGCGGTTGTCGTTGGGGTCGCGGGGGAGGAGCAGCAACTTCAGTTCCTCGGTGAGAACTTCGATCGCTTCTTTGGCTTCCGCCAGTTCTGACTGCGCTAAACTTTTCAGTTCCTTGTCGTCACCGCAGTCAGACAGCAATTCTTGCGCGTCGGTCAAACGGCACTTCTGCTCGCACAGGCGATTATAAGCCTCTGCGATAGGCTGTAATTGTGCAGCCTCTTTGAGCAAAGTATTGTATAAATCAGGTTGGGTCGCCACCTCGGATTGATACAACTGGGTGTTGATCTCTTCGTAGCGGTTGGCGACGGCCTGTAATTTGTCCAGCATCTGAATATCTCCTTTACTGTGCTAATAACGGCACAGAAGGACTATTCTTCACGGATAATCTTTCGGATGTTTTTCTCAGCCTTGTGGCGGGGAATCATCATCTCGTGACCGCAACCGGTACATTTCAGGCGGAAATCCATACCAATGCGCAATACGGTAAAGGTGTGGCTGCCACAGGGGTGATTTTTCTTCATTTCGAGTACATCATTGATACGCACGTCCATGCGGAAACCTCCTTTTACTATATTTCATTACATTATAGCACGAAATCGTTGTATATGCAATCCTGAATGTGTGGATTTTTGCAAAAATCCCGTACAAAAAACGAAAAGCGTCTATCCGATGGATAGACGCTTTAGTCATCGTTAGTGATGGAGTCGATGATGTTCGGCAGTTCCTGCTGTAAATAGTCTCTCAACGCGGTGAGAGTGTCGGCGGGAAGGGTGCCGGTGATAGACAAGACAACGTCATCGGTCAGCACGAGGCGGGGGAAGGTGAAATTGCCATAACTGCGGGGGGAAGTGACGTTGACAGGAATGCCCTTGTTCTTGCATTCGGTGGAGATGGCAATGTTCAGGGTGTTGTCATCTGTAGCAGCCACACACAGCTGTGAGTTGCTGCAATCACCGCGAAAATACTTGCGCGGAATGTGACGAATCTGATTATCGTCGCTCAATTGCTTGAGCTCGGAGCAAATATCGGGGGAGATGACCGTCACTTTTGCACCAAAGCGAAGCAATTCGTTTACACGGCGCAGTGCGCTTTTGTTACCGCCGAAGACGGTGCAATTGTTGCCCTTCAAGTCCACTAACAACGGAAAACCAAGTGCCATTTTCTCCCTCCTTCTGCAAATTCATACACAATAATACTAACACATAGTATTAGAAACCGCAAGGGGCAAATATGCCAAATCTCTAAGCGTTTTTATAGTCAAAGCAAATAAAGGCGAGGTATATTTGCGTGATTTTCGCCCATACTGCCTTTGAAAGAAGGAGGCGGTAATGTGAATGACTATTCGAAAGGTCGCAATCGCATAAAGAGGTTTTTTACCCGTAATGGGGTCTATTTGGTGTTGGCTTTCGGTTTATTGGCACTGACGGCGGTGATCATTGCGGGGGTTACTGAGCGGCTGTCTAAACCGGAAGAGGAAGAGTCGCTTAATGCGCAACAGCAGGTGGAACAGAAGGTGACGGGAGAGGTGGATACTCGCACGACCACGACCGCTTTAACCACGACTACAACTGCGCAGAAGATAACGACCTCCACGGCTGCCGAAGAAGCGCCGCACTTGTACCTGCTACCACTCACCAATACGGTCCAGAAGTCGTTTTCTGCAGATGGTCCTATTTTCTGTGAAACGATGCAGGATTGGCGATTGCATATGGGAACCGATTTTGCAGGTGAGGAAGGGCAATCGGTAAAAGCGGTAACTCGCGGAACGGTGATTAAGGTACGAAATGATCCTCTGTGGGGCGGCGTGATTGAGATCGATCACGGAGTTGGTGTTATCACGCGCTATTGTGGAGTACAATCTGTCGTGAAGAAGGGCGATGAGGTTGAAATGGGACAGGTAATTGGACATCTTCAGACGATTCCCTGTGAATGCGCTCAATCCGCTCATCTGCACCTGGAGATGTTGGTAGACGGCCAACCAATCGATCCCGTCGCCGCTATTGCGTTGGACGTTCGGTATGCGGAAACAACTGAGTAAATCCTGCCCACGGAAATCTGCTCATTAAGTGCGCAGAAGCGGTAGAAAGGGCAAAAAACAACCACCGAATTTCGGTGGTTGTTTTTTGTGTGCAAATGCGGGAAAAATCTTGACAAATCGGTCGCTTTTTATTATACTGTCTTATGTCAAATGCGTTGACGGAGAATCAGCGAATCAGTCCGCGTTCAGAGAGCGTATCCACGGTTTTTCCCGTGCTGTGAGGATGCGTCGTATGGATGATTTGCACGCCACTCCCGAGCACCCCGCGAAATAAGCGGCGGCGTCCGACCTGCGTTAGAGGTTACGAGTGGCATAGTCAACGGCTGTGCAATTTGGGTGGTACCACGGAATCTCCGTCCCATGGTTGGGATGGGGATTTTTTATTTGCCACCGACAGAAAGGAAAGAATGAATTATGGCAAAAGAATTGAAAAAGTATGGCGTAAATGAGCTGCGCGAGATGTACCTGTCCTTCTTTGAGAGTAAGGATCACCTGCGTCTGCCCAGTTTCTCTCTGGTTCCTCACAACGACAAGAGCCTGCTGCTGATTAATGCAGGTATGACTCCTCTGAAGCCCTATTTCACTGGCGCTGAGGTTCCTCCTCGCAACCGCGTGACCACCTGCCAGAAGTGCATCCGTACCGGTGATATCGAGAATGTGGGTAAGACTGCTCGCCACGGCACCTTCTTTGAGATGCTGGGCAACTTCTCCTTCGGCGATTACTTTAAGCACGAGGCTATCGCTTGGTCTTGGGAGTTCCTGACTGAGGTGGTGGGTCTGGATGCCGATCGTCTGTACCCCTCTGTGTATGTAGAGGATGACGAAGCCTTCGATATCTGGAACAAGGAGATTGGCATCGCTGCCGATCGCATCTTCCGTTTTGGTAAGGCAGATAACTTCTGGGAGCACGGCGCGGGTCCTTGCGGTCCTTGCTCTGAGATCTACTACGACCGTGGTGAGAAGTATGGCTGCGGCAGCCCCGACTGTAAGGTTGGTTGCGAGTGCGACCGCTACATCGAGGTGTGGAACAACGTGTTCACCCAGTTTGAGAACGATGGCGCCGGCAACTACACCACCTTAGAGAAGAAGAATATCGATACCGGTATGGGTCTGGAGCGTCTGGCCGTTGTGGTGCAGGACGTGGACTCCATCTTCGACGTGGACACTCTGCACGCTCTGGGTCAGCACGTGTGCGATCTGGCTCACAAGACCTACAAAGAGGACTATCAGAACGACGTGTCCATCCGTCTGATCACCGACCACATCCGTTCTGCCACCTTTATGATTTCCGACGGCATTATGCCCACCAATGAGGGTCGTGGCTACGTGCTGCGCCGTCTGATCCGTCGCGCTGCTCGTCATGGCCGTTTGCTGGGCATCGACGGCCTGTTCTTGGCCGAGTTGAGCCGTACCGTCATCGAGGGCTCCAAGGATGGCTATCCCGAGCTGAACGAGAAGAAGGAGTTCATCTTCAAGGTTCTGTCCAACGAAGAGACTCAGTTCAACAAGACCATCGACCAGGGTCTGCGTATTCTGGGCGAGATGGAGGAGGCTATGCAGGCCGAGGGCAAGACTCAGCTGGATGGTGCCTCTGTGTTTAAGCTGTACGACACCTACGGCTTCCCTGTAGACCTGACTCGTGAGATACTCACCGAGAAGGGTTATACCATCGACGAGGATGGCTTCAAGGCCGAGATGGAGGAGCAGCGCACCCGTGCTCGTACCTCCCGTGAGGTCACCAACTATATGGGTGCCGATGCTACCGTCTATGACCTAATTGACGCTTCTATTACTAGCACTTTCGTTGGTTATGGCAAGCTGACCGCTACCTCTGCCGTGACTGTACTGGCCGGTGAGACCGAGTTGTGCGACAGTCTGACCGAGGGTCAGCGCGGTACTCTGTTTGTGAACGAGACTCCCTTCTACGCCACCATGGGTGGTCAGGAGGGTGACCGTGGTATGATCATCGCCCCCAACGGCAAGTTCGCTGTGTCCGAAACCATCAAGCTGCGTGGCGGTAAGGTTGGTCACGTGGGTGAGGTCGTCGAGGGTATGATCTCTGTGGGCGAGAATGTGGAGCTGATCGTGGAGAGCGCTTCTCGTCAGCAGACTTGTAAGAACCACTCCGCCACTCACCTGCTGCAGAAGGCCCTGCGCACCGTTTTGGGTGAGCACGTGGAGCAGAAGGGCTCTCTGGTGACTCCCACCCGTCTGCGTTTCGACTTTGCCCACTTCCAGGCTATGACCGCTGAGGAGATTGCTAAGGTGGAGGCTCTGGTGAATGAGCAGATCGCTGCTGACATCGCTGTGATTACTGCCGAGATGACTGTGGACGAGGCGAAGAAGTCCGGTGCTATGGCTCTGTTTGGTGAGAAATACGGCGACACTGTCCGTGTGGTCACTATGGGTGACTTCTCCAAGGAGCTGTGCGGTGGTACTCACGTGTCTCACACCGGTGCCATCACTACTTTCAAGATTCTCAGCGAGAGCGGCATCGCCGCCGGTGTGCGCCGTATCGAGGCCATCACCGGTGACAACGTGCTGGCTTACTATGCTGAGCTGGAGAGCCGTATGAGCGCTATCGCCACCCTGCTGAAGGCGAAGGATAGCGAGATCGAGGACAAGATTGCCGCTCTGACCGCTCAGGTGAAGGCTCTGTCCTCCGAGAATGAGACTCTTAAGAACAAGCTGGCTCAGAGTGCTCTGGGCGATGTGATGAGCCAGGTACAGGATGTCAAGGGCGTCAAGGTGCTGGCTACCCGCGTGCCCGGCTTGGATGCTGGTGGTCTGCGCGAGCTGGGCGATCAGCTGCGCGACAAGATTGGCCATGGCGTCGTGGTACTGGTCACCACCACCGAGGATAAGGTGAGCATTCTGGCCGTGGCTACTGCCGATGCCGTGGCTAAGGGTGCCCACGCCGGTAATATCGTTAAGACCATCGCCGTCGTCTGCGACGGTAAGGGTGGCGGTCGTCCCGATTCTGCTATGGCCGGTGGTAAGGATGTGTCCAAGGCTGACGACGTGGTGGCCGCTGTGGCGGATACCATCGCTGCTATGATCAAAGACTGAGAGGAGATGTAACCATGGATTGCATTTTTTGTAAAATTGCCGCCGGTGAGATCCCTTCTAACAAGGTGTACGAGGATGATTTGATCCTCGCATTCCACGATATTGCACCTGCCGCTCCCGTTCATGTGCTGTTTATTCCCAAGGCGCATATCGCCGGTGTACGCGAGATCACCGCTGATAACGCCTCCGTGGTGGCTCACATCTTCTCTGTGATCCCCCAGGTGGCAAAGGAACTGGGTGTCACCGACTATCGCGTGGTGTCCAATAACGGTGCCGATGCCGGTCAGACGGTGCATCACCTGCATTTCCATCTGCTGGGTGGCGCGACCCTCGGTGGTATGGTGTAATCGATTATGCAGTATATTGTGATTGATTTGGAGTGGAATGGAAGCTACTCCAAAAAGGCTCACGGCTATTTCAATGAAATCATTGAGGTGGGTGCGGTTAAGGTGGATGAGCAGATGCGGATGGTTGACACCTTCCGCGCTGCTATCAAGCCGGTGGTGAGCAAAAAACTCTCCACCATCGTCACTGATCTGACCAATATTACCGCAGAGGAACTGGAGGACGGCACCACCTTTACGGCGATGATGCGCCAGCTGTCACGTTGGATGGGCAACGAGCCCTCCACGGTACTGACCTGGAGCACCACCGATCTGCTGGTGCTGATGGAGAACTGCCGTTACTTTACGGGACGGCAGGAGATTCCTTTCCTGCAAAATTATATGGACTTTCAGGCCTATGCGCAGCAGCGTATGGGCGTGGACGCTTCGCAGCAGCTGGGTCTGGCAAGGGCAGGGGAGATGCTGGGCATCCCCGAGGATAATATGTCCCTGCACCGCGCTTTGGACGATAGTAAGCTGACTGCCGCTATTCTGCAAAAGGTGTACGATGCGGATAGTTTCAAGCCGGCTATTATGCCTGTGGACAACGAGTTTTACAAACGGATCACCTTTAAGACGGTGATTATCAAGGATTTGGACGATCCTCTGGTGAAGCGTAGTGAGTTGACCTTTGATTGCCCCTATTGTGGGAAGAATATGAAACGTAAGGGCAGTTGGCGATTCCGCAATCGCGCTTTTTGTGCCGAATTTTCTTGCCGTTGTATGGACGTTCGTTATTCCGGTCGTGTCCAGTTTAAGCAAAAGTATGAGGGCGTAGAAGTGCGCAAAAAACTGGTTGAGATTCGCCCGGCCGAAGCCGCTGCTGAGCAAACCGAAACCACTACTTAACCGACACATCAAACAAGTCCCTATCGTATGATGGGGTGAGGTGGTGTGGGTGAAGAGAGTGTTTGTGTGGCGTGTGCGACGACGACGCAAGCGCTTGGCTACCGTGTTGATAACGCTTGTGTGTGCTTTTGGCTTGTTTGGTACGGCCTTTTTGCGTTGTCGCCCTGTTATGACGGCTTTTGCCGAGAGTCAGGCGGTGTGGGAAGCCACGAAGATTGCCAACCAAACGGTGGCACAGGTATTGAACGAATATGCGGATGTCTGTGCAAACGCCGTAAATGTGACCTGCGACGGAGCGCAGAAGGTTTCTTCTGTGTACATCGATACATCTGTTGTGAATATGGTGCGGACCGCTATTACCGATCGAACCATCACCGCGATTGAGCAGTTTTCTTTGCTATACGTATCTCTACCGGCAGGAACATTGCTGGGGTGGGATTGGGTGAGTGGATTTGGACCGCTTATGACTTTTCCCATTTCGTTTACGGCAACCGTTTTATCGGATACGACCTCTACATTGGTGGCAGAAGGTATCAACCAAAGCATCTATCGGGTTCTGATACATCTGGAAATACAGTTATATGTGGTATCCCCTGCGGGGCGCTCTACCGTTGGTGCTTGTGCGAGCTATCCTATGGCGGAGGTTGTGCTACTGGGTGAGGTGCCGGATAATTTGACCGAAGTCTACGGCGACGATCAGACGTTGCTGGGACAGATTTTTGATTATGGAACGACACAATAAAGGTGGGTGATTGATTATGTTGGAACAATTGGCCGCATTGCGCGTTGAAGAGTTGCGCGAACTGATCGAGTATCATAGCAAGCGCTACTATGACGAGGATGCACCCGAGATTGAGGACGATGAATTCGATGCTCTGACCAGAGAACTCAAATCTTTGGAGGAGCAATACCCCAATTTGATCACCCCCGATTCGTATACCCAGCGGGTGCACGGCCGCGTTTCTCATCTGTTTGAGCCGGTCACCCACGAGGTGCCTCTGGGTAGTTTGCAGGACGTTTTCTCTTTTGAGGAGATTCGCGACTTTGATTGCCGTGTGCGTGAAACGGTTGCGACCCCGCGTTATGTGGTGGAGCCTAAGATTGACGGCCTTTCGATTGCGATCGAGTATCGCAACGGTCGGTTTTATCGCGGCGCCACCCGCGGCGATGGCTTGGTTGGCGAGGACGTGTCGGATAATCTGCGCCAGATTGCGGATATTCCGCAGGTGTTGACCGATGCGGTGCCGCGTATCATCGTGCGCGGTGAAGTGTATATGCCTCGTGATAGTTTCGCCGCCTTGGTGCGTCGGCAGGAGGAGAATGGGGAGAAGACCTTTAAGAATCCCCGCAATTCCGCTGCTGGTACATTACGACAGAAGGATTCTTCTGTCGTGGCGGAGCGAAATCTGTCGCTGTTTGTGTTTAATATGCAGTTGATCGAAGGGGAGACCTTGCTCTCTCATGCTGACTCGCTAAAACGGATTAAGGAACTTGGCTTCCCGATTGTTCCTTTCTACTGTGTCACTGATTCTATTGATGAAGTGATTGATTTCGTGGGCGAAATCGGTCAAAAACGCTCTTCTTTGCCTTTTGACATCGACGGATCGGTTGTGAAGGTAGACGCCTTTACAGGCCGAGAAGCCCTTGGAACTACCAGTAAATTTCCCAAATGGGCGGTGGCCTACAAGTATCCTCCCGAGGAGAAAGAGACCATTCTCCGTGATGTGGAGGTAAACGTGGGTCGCACCGGTGTGCTGACCCCCACCGGTGTGTTTGACGCGGTGACTCTGGCTGGCACCACCGTCAGCCGCGCTACCTTGCATAACCAAAACTTTATCGACGAGAAGCAGTTGGCCATCGGCGATACGGTGGTGATGCGTAAGGCGGGAGACATTATCCCCGAGGTAGTGCGTGTGGCCGCACATTGCGGTGCATCGCCATATCAATTGCCTACTCATTGTCCTTCCTGCGGTATGCCGGTCATCCGTGAGGCGGATGAGGCGGACCTTCGTTGTGTAAATCCCGATTGTCCCGCCCAGAGACTGCGCAATTTGATCCATTTCACCTCTAAGGATGCGATGGACATTGACGGCCTCGGCCCTGCGGTGCTTGAGCTGTTGGTGCGCGAGAGACGTATCGCGCATGCCTACGATCTGTACACCTTGACCAAAGAGGATATTGCGGATCTGGAGGGCTTGGGTGCCAAATCGGCGGATAATCTGCTAGTGGCTATCGCGAAATCGAAGGATAATGATCTCTACCGCATTATATATGGTCTGGGTATTCGTCATATCGGCGAAAAGGCGGCCAAATTGCTGGCACAGCGTTTCGGTGATATGGATGCGCTCCTGTCCGCCACGGTGGAAGAGGTTGCCTCCATTGATGGCTTTGGCGATGTAATGGCACAGAGCGTGGTTTCTTTCTTCGAGTTGGAGCCTTCCCGCAAACTGGTCGCTTGTTTAGCGAATGCCGGAGTCAATATGCAGTCGAAAACAGTACGGCAGGATGACCGTTTTGCCGGAAAGACATTCGTACTGACCGGTACGTTGCCCACGCTGTCCCGCAGTGAAGCTTCTGCCCTGATTGAGCAATACGGCGGAAAAACCTCCGGTAGTGTATCGAAGAAGACGGATTATGTGCTGGCAGGTGAGGAAGCGGGAAGTAAACTCACTAAAGCGCAACAGTTAGGCATTACCATCCTGACCGAAGAGCAATTCCGCGAAATGTTAGCATAATTTTCACAGCCTGTCGTAAGAATTACGGCAGGCTGTTCACTTTTTCACGAAAAACTCTTGACAAATGTTGGCAAAACCAGTATAATCTCTCGTGGTTAGCCGATGCTAACTGCATTGTTTGTGCGAAAGGATGATGAATATGAATTTAATGGATGCACAAATAGGGCAGGAGTATTTGGTTCGCGCTATTGAGACCGATGATGAAGAATTGGATGCTTTTTTGTTCTCTCTCGGCTGTTATAGTGGCGAGCCGATCACGGTGGTTTCCCGCAAGCGCAACAGTTGTGTGGTGGCGATTAAGGACGGTCGGTACAACATCGATCGTCAGTTGGCTAAGGCCATTTTGATCTAATATCCGCAGCGGATTTTCCGTCCGCTGCTTTTATTCGGGCAATCGGTTACCCTGTGCTAACCGATTGAGTAGTTTGTTTTTGGAGGAAATTTGATGAGTATGCGTATCGCACTGGCGGGTAATCCCAACAGTGGTAAGACGACTATGTATAATGCATTGACCGGTCGCAACGAAAAGGTGGGCAACTGGGCAGGTGTGACAGTCGAGAAGAAGGAAAATCCGATTAAAAAGACCTATTATAAGAGTGAGAAGTCGCTGATTGCCGTGGATCTTCCCGGTGCTTATTCTATGTCTCCTTTTACTTCGGAGGAGAGCGTCACCAGCGAGTATATTCGCAATGAAAATCCCGATGTGATCATCAATATCGTGGACGCCACTAACCTCAGCCGTAGTCTGTTCTTCACCACCCAGCTTTTGGAGTTGAACATTCCCGTTGTGGTGGCGCTGAATAAGGCAGATATTAATGAGAAGAAGAAGACGGATATCGACGTGGCGGTTCTGTCGGCTAAGCTGGGGTGCCCCGTGATCGAGACGGTCTCCACCTCTGCGAAAGGCCTCAAGAAGGTCGTTTCCGTTGCGATGGAGCAGCTGGGCAAGGGTCAGAAGGCGCCTTATGTTCAGATGACTTACGATTCCACTGATAAAGAGGCTGTGATGGCAGCGGATCGCCATCGTTACGCCTTTGTGGATGAGATTGTGTCCCAGGTAGAAACCCGCGAGGTGCTGACCAAGGACCGCAATAAACAGGATGCCATCGATAAGGTGATTACCCATCCTTTGCTTGGTTTGCCGATCTTTGCCGCTATGATGTTCCTGGTGTTCCAGATTTCCCAGGCTTGGGTCGGTCCTTGGATTGCGGAGGGCTACGAGTTCTCCAATGGCACTGTCATTCCCGGTCTGGTGACGCTGATTGATATGTTCAAGGAGTGGGTGGCCGGTCTGCTGACCGAGGCAAATCCCTTCTTGGCTGCTTTGTTGACGGAGGGTATCATTGGCGGTGTGTCCGCCGTGGTGGGTTTCTTGCCGCTGGTGATGGTGATGTTCTTCCTCATCTCTTTGCTTGAGGATTGCGGCTATATGGCTCGCGCCACTGTGGTGTTGGATCCTATCTTTAAAAAGGTTGGTCTATCCGGCAAGTCGGTGATTCCTTTTGTGGTTGGTACCGGTTGCGCTATCCCCGGTGTCATGGCGTGCCGCACCATCCGCAATGAGCGTGAGCGCAACGCCGCCGCTATGTTGACCCCCTTTATGCCTTGCGGCGCCAAACTGCCCGTGATTGCTCTGTTTGCCGGTGCTTTCTTCGATGGCGCCGGATGGGTTGGTACGCTGATGTACTTTGCCGGTATTGCTCTCATCCTCTTGGGCGCCTTGCTGGTGAATTGCATTACAGGTCTTAAGAATCGTAAATCCTTCTTCATTATGGAGTTGCCTGAATACAAGCTCCCCAGCATCAAGCGCGCTTGCGATTCGATGTTGTCCCGCGGTTGGGCTTATATCGTTAAGGCGGGTACCATCATCCTGCTTTGTAATGCGATTGTGTATATGATGCAGTCATTCGATTGGAATTTCCAACTGGTAGAGGAGGGAATGGAGCAGACCTCCATTTTGGCGTCTATCGCCAATCCTATCGCTACCTTGCTGGTGCCCGTGGTTGGCGTTGCGGCTTGGGAATTGGCCGCCGCGGCTGTGACCGGTTTTATTGCTAAAGAGAACGTGGTTGGCACCTTGGCGGTTTGCTATGGCTTTGCTGTCAACGAGGACCTGGAAATGGTCAGCGCTGGTAACGAGGTTGCCGCCGTTATGGCCTTGACTAAGGTGGCTGCGCTGGCATACCTGATGTTCAATCTGTTCACACCTCCTTGCTTTGCGGCTATGGGCGCTATGAACGCTGAAATCAGCGATAAGAAATGGTTCTGGGGCGGTATTGCACTGCAGTTGGGCACTGGTTTCACGGTTTCTTATCTGGTCTATCAAATTGGTACTTTGATTACTACCGGCGAGTTGGGCGTTGGATTCTTCGGCGGCTTGATTGCCGTGGCCGTGATGATTGCCATCGTGGTTGCTCTGTGCGTGCGTGCGAATATTTCTGGCAAGAAGGAGACGTTCGTTACTCGTAACGCGAAGTGATACTAATATGATTGATTATATTCTTGTATTTATTTTGCTGGCGATTGTTGGCGCGGCAATTTGGGCGATTGTACGCGCAAAGAAAAAGGGGCAGAAATGCATTGGTTGCCCGCATTCAGGCCAGTGCGCAGGTTCTTGCAACTGTAATAACATAAAATAACAAAAACGGACACCGAGTTTTCGGTGTCCGTTTTGTTCTATACGGAAACTGTCACGCATACTATTCACTAACAACAAAGGAGTGAGTGTATGGAAGCATTTCTGAAAAAGGAATCTGTTTCTTTGGCGGTGTGCGGGCTGAATCAGAGGGAAGAATGTCCCATTGCCAATGAATTCACATTACCGGATTATTGTTCGGATATAGCGGTTGTTCTTAAATGTTTTGCCTATCCCCGTGTGCAAAACAGACAGTGGAGTAACGATAAATTGCTGATTGATGGCAGCGCGGTTATTCGCGTTCTGTATCTGGATGCGGAACGCCGCTCGGTTCGGTCGGCGGAATTTACGGCACCATTTGCCTGTTCCTTGCGGTGCGACGGCGACGCAGAGAGGTTGTCTGCGGAGATTGGTATGCACACCAAATATGTGAATTGCCGTGTGTTGACACCGCGCCGTATCGAGGTTAGAGGAGCTATTGAGGTGTGCGCGTATGCGGAGCGCGTTGAGAGAAAAGAATTGTATAAACCCGATTTGTGTGACGGGTTGTTTACTAAGTCTTCGATAACTACTACATCTTTACCTTGCGATTTGGTGGAGAAAATCGTCACAGTCAGCGATACCCTTGAATTTGATCATCATTTGCCGCCGGCGCATATGCTTTTGGGCGGTGAATGCCGAGCGGTCGTGCAGGAGTGTAAGGCGTTGTCGGGAAAGTTGATCGTGAAAGGATCGATTTACATTCATCAGCTCTATACCGATTCGGCCGATGGAGAAAGGACGCATTGTTTGGATTTTCGTCTGCCGTACAGCCAGATACTGGATGTTCCTGAGGCGGGGGAGGGATGCCCATATCGAGCCGCCGTGCAGGTGATATCCGACACAGAGAGGTGTATCATCGGACCTGATGGTGAAAATACGATGTTGGACGTAACGGCAAAGCTGCTGCTGCAGGTGAGAGCGTATTGTAATGCAGAGATTCCTTTGTTGCACGATGCTTACCACTGCCGCTATCCACTTTCTATGTCCACCGAGGAACTAAAACTACAGGCGTTTCTCGGACAGAGAATGGAGGAAATGGTTGCAAACCGCTCGATTGTGTTACCTATAGATACAGTGAGTGAGATGGTTGATGTATTATTGATCGTCCAAGAGGAAAGCGCGGAATGCCAGCGAGATACTATTAAGGTGGTTGGTAAACTGCTGGCGTGCGTGTTGGCTAAGGATAGTGACGGAGAGATTGTATACAGCGAGCAAATGATAGATTATGCTCAAGTGTATCCTTGCCGCGCGGATTGTGTTGATGTTAATGCGACAGTCGTTGATTATAAGTATCATTTGGTGGATAATCGGCTCGAATTGCAGGTCATCTTACATATCACGTTGAATGAATACCGTTGTGAGAATCACACCATCGTATCGGAAGTGCAGGTAAATAAGCAGTCCGCGTATCCACAGTCCAAAATATCTGCTATGCTGTATTATGCGATGCCGGGCGATTCAGTGTGGGACATTGGCCGGGCGTGTCACACGTCGCCGGACACCATTTGCGAAGAGAATGGATTGCAGGAGGAAGAAATCAGCGAGGAGACAGTATTAATTGTTCCTTTAATGAACTGAAAAAGGTCGCCGCTCACAGAACGGCGGGCTTTTAACGTTAGAGATTACACTTCAGAGGTGCAGTGTGCGCAGCGAGTAGCGTCGATTGCAATTTCGCTCTTGCAGAAGGGGCAAACCTTGGTGGTGGGGGCGGCAGGAGCCTCCTCGACCTTCTTCTTACCCATATCACGCACAGAGTTGATCATCTTGACCATCAGGAACAGGATGACCGCGATGATCAGGAAGTTGACAATCGCCATAATGAAAGCGCCATAGTTGATGCTCACAGCTTCCTTGACTACGGTAATGCCGTTCTCAGCATACTCAGCAGGCTCCAGGATCCACTTCAGCTCGGTGAAATCCTGCTTGAAGATGATGCCGATGACAGGGGAGATCAGATCCTTTACGACGGAATCGACGATTGCCTTGAAGGCAGCGCCGATCATAACGCCGACTGCCATATCAACCACGTTGCCGCGATTGATGAATTCTTTGAACTCATTAATTATTTTCTTCATTTTTGCACACTCCTTGCGTATTTTTTACCATTATAGCACACTGGATTGGCGATTTCCAGCAAAATATGAAAAAAGAGCCGAAATTTGTTATTTCGGCTCTTTTTATTTAGTTATTGCGGGTGTCACCCCAGAAGAAGAGGGCGGTGGTGCCGGGGCCGCAGTGGCAACCGATGGTCGTGCCGATGTTGTATATCTGAACTTTACCATTCAAATTCGGAAACGTACGCTCTACCTCGTCTGCGACCGCACGAGCGTCTGCATAGCAGTGGGAGTGGGAAATGAAGCATTTTCCGGAATAATCACGGCCGTTTGCGGCGTGTTCCAGCATCTGGTTGGTCAACTCTTTGAGCGCTTTCTGCTTGCCGCGAATTTTAAAGCGGGGGATGAGTCGGCCAAGGTAATCTACATTTAAAACAGGGCAGATGTGCAGAACCGTGCCAAACCAACCTGCCGCTTTGGTGACGCGGCCACCCTTAACAAACCAGGTTAAATCGCTGGCGGTGAACCAATGGTGCATATTGCGCTTGCTTTCTTCGGTCCAGGTATATATTTCGTGGATGTTAGCGCCCTGATCGCGCATATCCGCCATCGCGTCCAAAAGCAAGCCGTCGCCGGCAGATGCGGCAAGGGAATCCACAACGTAGACGGTGTGGTCGGGGTATTTTTCCTTTAAAATATCGGCGGCGATGCGTGCGGAGTTATAAGTGCCAGACAGGCCGCTGGATAAAGCTAAATGGAGAACGTCTTGACCGTTACTCAAAAACTTCTCAAAGTATTGGATGAATTCATCAACGTTCACCTGAGAGGTACTGACGTTTGCACCGTCAATCATAGATTGGTAGAAATCCTCGGAGGAGATGGTCTGACCCATATCGTCGTTGTATTCAACGCCATCGATAATGTAGTGAAGGGGAATGTACGAGATGTTTCGCTGGCTCATATAGTCGAGAGATAAATCGACAACGGAGCAACAGCTTAGAATGAATGAAGGCATAGGAATCGTCCTTTCGTTTGGTTTGCTGTTATTATACCCCGGGTTAGCAAAAGAGTCACCCTACTGAGGAAATGAAGCGGTGGCGCGCTCGTTCTCATCCGGTAGAGTGCGAAAATTGTCACTCTACTGACGGTAGAGTGCCTTAGAATAGGCTATTGCCAAGTGTGTCAATGTGTGTTATAATGAGTCTACTCTAATATATTCGAGGTAATTATGGAAAATCTCAAAATGATTATTGCCGGCAATATCGGCCAGTTGCGGCGCCAAAGTGGCATGACTCAATTGGATCTGGCCGAGCGGTTGAATTATTCGGATAAGGCAGTATCCAAGTGGGAGCGCGGCGAGTCGATCCCCGACGTGATTACGTTGAAGGCGTTGGCAGATTTGTTCTCTGTGTCTGTTGATTACTTCCTCCGACCCGACCATCCAATTGAAACCGAGGTGAAGCGTGAGTTTACCAAGCGACAACAGCGCAACCATCGTATTATTACGTTGATGAGTTGTGCCTTGGTGTGGTTGGTGACGGTGTTTGTTCACGCGGTGGTGCGTGCTGCCGTACCAATGGAGAGTAAACTCTGGATGGGATATATGTACGCCGTGCCGGTTACCTTGATTGTTTTGCTGGTGTTAAATTCGGTTTGGGGTAAGCGGCGCAATAATTTTATCATCATCTCGGCCTTGGTTTGGTCAGTGTTGGTGTGCGTCTACATATCCGTTTTGGTGTTTCAGCCGATTAATATGTGGCTGCTGTTTGTGGTGGGTGTTCCCGCACAAATTATCGTCTGGCTTTGGTCCGGACTGCGGTATAAATAAAAAAACTCCCTGCGATGTGTATCGCAGGGAGTTTTTTTGTTTATCGTCTTGTTTTGTTACATTTGGGCTGGTAGATGCGAATCGTCTGCTCTGCAAAACCAAGTACGATGCAGAAGAAACAGACAAGGCGAGGAATCATCAGAGGATAATCCACCATACCGTGGGTCAGGAAGCACACCGCAAAAGCCATTAACGAAAAACCGATCCAGAAGGAACTGTTGTATCCGTTGCGCATCATCACAAAGCCGTTACGAACGGTCTTGTATCCGATGAAAGCGACAATGCAAAGAGCGATGATGCCGCCCTCCAGCAAAAGCTGTAACACGATGTTGTGTGCATGGGGCGCTTTGATTCCGATGTTTTCGTAGATGGCAAAAGTAGGTTGTGTACCGGCACCGTAGCCAAACAAGGGGCGATCGAGGAATCGGGTGAACGCCTCGACCCAAATGTGCCAACGTTCGCTGATGGCCGTTTCGGCTCCGGCGTTGTTAATGATGTCAGATGTCGTTATCGAAGTGCTCGGTGTTGTTGTACGAGCTTTAGATTGGTTGGAGGAGGCGAGTTGATCTGCAATCGAGTTACTGTGTGAAATGCCTTTTTTAATAGTAAAGAGGCGATTCACAACCTCTTCGGGAAGGAAGAGGATGGTGCTCACCACATACAGTGAAACCTCGGCAAATCGATGGCGAATGTTGAGGATCACGATGGCAACTGCCAGCAGAATCATCGCAACGTAACCGCCGCGAGAGAAGGAAAACATCACGCCAGCAAAGGTTAGGAAGAGACAAACACGGCTAAAGAAACGAGTGCGCTTGTGCCGTTGCTCCATGAAGTTGTAGCACGCGACAAAGGGGGCAGCCATCACCAGATACTGCGCCAGCATATTGGGGTTAGGGAAGGTGGAATAGGCGCGCAGTGCGTAGTTTAAATGGAAAATATCAAAGGGGACAATCTTGAAGACGATGTCATCCAGCCACGCCCACAGATTGCCGGTGTTGCTATCGGTGAAGAAATTGATGCGGTATTGCACGCAGGCAATCAAGCCAACAATACCGGCGGAAGCAGTCAGACACATCAAAAAGCGGTCGGTGCGTCTTTTATCTGTCAGTAGATTGGCGACTACCAAGTAAGCCAAGAGGAAGAACCACCACATAAGAGATACGATGAAGGATTGCAAAGGGTGCGTGCTGATGATGCAGGTCAGGGTCTGATAGCCGCAATAGGCGGTTAACAATTTACCGATGAAACCCAATCGAACTCTTCGGTTCATTTTTCGCAAATCCAGGATAGCGAAAAACGCGGCAATGACAACTAACAGGAAACTGACGTATTCTGGGAAAATCGGCACCAGCGAGATGGTCAACAGAGAACAAAAATAAGGTTGTTGCAGCTCGCTTTTAATATCGGATACCGTTTGCTTCAAGGTGATTCCTCCTTTCTCGTAGGTTCGCCTAACTATACCATATAATTTGTAAATAATCAACCCACAATTCATAGTTTGAAGGTTTTTGTAGAGATAGAAAGAAAAGTGGCTCCAAACTATCGGTTTGGAGCCACTTGTGTTAGGATAACTTATTTCGCGATCAAGCTCTCGCCGGTCATCTCGGCGGGCTGATCGATGCCCAGGATCTCCAGCATAGTGGGGACGATATCGGCCAAGCGACCACCCTCACGCAGAGCGCAATCCTTGCCCACCACACAGAAGGGGACAGGGAAGGTAGTGTGAGCGGTGAAGGGGGAACCGTCGGGCTCGTACATCTTATCGGCGTTGCCGTGGTCGGCAGTGATGATGGCGGTACCGCCCATAGCCAAGGTGGCCTCAACGGTCTTGCCTACGCAGGTGTCCACAGCCTCGACGGCAGCCTTAGCAGCGTCGAAGATACCGGTGTGGCCAACCATGTCGCAGTTTGCGTAGTTCAGGATGATCACGTCGTACTTGCCGGCGTTGATCTGCTCCACAACGGCGTCGCAGACCTCGTAAGCGCTCATCTCGGGCTTCAGATCGAAGGTGGGGACGTCGGGGGACTGGATCAGGATGCGGTCCTCACCGGGGAAAGTGCGCTCCTCGCCACCGTTGAAGAAGAAGGTGACGTGGGCATACTTTTGGGTTTCGGCGATACGCAGCTGAGTCATATCGTTCTTGCTGATGACCTCGCCCATGGTCATGGTCAGCTCCTGAGGACCAAAAGCGACCTCCACGTTGGGCATGGTGGCATCGTAGCTGGTCATACACACATAGTGCAGGGGGAAGAAGCCGTTCTTACGCTCGAAGCCGTCAAAGTCGGCATCCACAAAGGTGCGGGTGATCTGACGGGCACGGTCGGGACGGAAGTTGAAGAACACCACGCTGTCGTTGTCCTTGATGGCGCCATCCTTCTCCAAAACGGTGGGCAGCACGAACTCATCAGTGACATCGTTGGCGTAGGAAGCCTTCATAGCCTCTACAGCGTTGTCAGCGGTGTTGCCCTCGCCGTATACCATAGCGGCATAGGCCTTCTCCACGCGATCCCAAGCGAAGTCACGGTCCATGGCGTAGAAACGACCCATAACGGTGGCTACCTTGCCAACGCCAATCTCCGCCATCTTGTCGCACAGCTGAGCCATAAAGTCGGCACCGGAGGAAGGTGGCACGTCACGGCCGTCCATCAGGGCGTGGACATAGACCTTCTCAATGCCGTGGCGCTTAGCCAGCTCCAGCAGGCCGTACAGGTGCTCGATGTGGCTGTGGACGCCACCATCGGACAGCAGACCCATCAGGTGCAGGGCGGAGTTGTTCTCCTTGCAGTTCTTGACCGCGTTCAGCAGAGCCTCGTTCTCGAAGAAATCGCCATCGGTGATAGACTTGGAGATCTTAACCAGCATCTGGTACACCACGCGACCGGCACCGATGTTGGTGTGACCAACCTCGGAGTTGCCCATCTGACCGTCGGGCAGACCGACATCCAGACCGGAAGCACCGATGTAGGTGGTGGGGTTCTCGGCGAAAATCTTGGACAGGTTGGGGGTGTTTGCGGCCTCAATGGCGTTGCCATAGGTGTCGTTATTCTTTCCGAAACCGTCCATGATGATCAAAGTCAAAGGTTTTTTCATAAAACATCTACCTTTCCTTGAAAAGAGGGCGTGCATTGCTGTCACGCCCTCTCGTCAATCAGTTATCTTATTTCGCAGCCGCAACGATGGTGGCGAAGTCCTCAGCTTTGAGGGAGGCGCCACCGATCAGGCCGCCGTCCACGTCGGACATAGCCAGCAGCTGAGCGGCGTTGCCGGCGTTCATAGAGCCACCGTACTGAATGGTAACAGCGTTGGCAGCCTCCTGATCGTACAGACCGGCGATGACGGCACGGATCTGAGCGCAAACCTCGTTGGCCTGCTCAGCGGTAGCGGTCTTGCCGGTGCCGATGGCCCACACGGGCTCGTAGGCGATGATCACGCGGGACAGCTCCTCCTTGGAGACGCCCTCCAGAGCGATCTTGGTCTGCATAGCGCAGATCTCGGCGGTGATGCCCTGCTCACGCTGCTCCAGGTACTCGCCCACGCACAGGATGGCGGTCAGACCGGCATCCAGAGCGCCACGGACGCGCTTAGCAACGGTAGCGTCGGTATCGCCGAAGTAGGTGCGGCGCTCGCTGTGACCCAGGATGACGTAACCAACGCCCATCTGAGCCAGCATATCAGCGGCAATCTCGCCGGTGAAGGCACCGGACTTCTCCCAGTAGCAGTTCTGGGCTGCCACGCCGATGTTGGAGCCCTTAGTGGCCTCCAGAGCGGCGGGAATATCGATAAAGGGAACACCAACGACCACGTCGCAAGCGGCATCCTTCACCAGAGGCTTGATAGCCTCGATGAGGGCGGTAGCCTCGGCGGGGGTCTTGTTCATCTTCCAGTTACCGGCAATAACATACTTACCCATAATCGTAAATCTCCTTTTGATTGATTACTTGTCGCTCATAGCAGCGATACCGGGCAGCTCCTTGCCCTCCAGGAACTCCAGAGAAGCGCCGCCACCGGTGGAGATGTGGCTCATCTTGTCGCCGAAGCCCAGGATGTTGACAGCGGCAGCGGAGTCGCCGCCACCGATGATGGTGGTAGCATCGGTCTCGGCCAGAGCCTTAGCCACAGCGATGGTACCCTTGGCCAAGGTGGGGTTCTCGAACACGCCCATGGGGCCGTTCCAAACAACAGTCTTAGCAGACTTCACAGCGTTGGCATACAGCTCAGCGGTAGCGGGACCGATGTCCCTGCTCTCCATATCCTCGGGGATCTCGTTGGCGGCAACGATCTTGACCTCGATCTCGGCATCGATGGGGTTGGGGAAGTCCTTAGCCACGGTGCAGTCGATGGGCAGCAGGATCTGAACGCCCTTCTCCTCAGCGCGGGCCATCATCTCACGGCAGTAATCGATCTTGGACTCGTCCAGCAGAGACTTACCAACGCTGTAACCCTTAGCAGCCAGGAAGGTGTAGGCCATACCGCCACCGATAATCAGGGTGTCAGCCTTGTTCAGCAGGTTCTCGATGACGTTCAGCTTGTCAGCAACCTTGGCGCCGCCCAGGATGGTGACGAAGGGACGAACGGGGTTGTTCACGGCGTTGCCCAGGAACTCAACTTCCTTTGCCATCAGATAGCCGTTGGCAGACTCCTCAACGTAAGCGGTCACGCCCACGGTGGAGCAGTGAGCGCGGTGAGCGGCACCGAAAGCGTCGTTCACGAACAGGTCGCACAGAGAGCCCAGCTCGGCGGACAGAGCCTCACCGTTCTTGGTCTCCTCAGCGCGGTAACGAGTGTTCTGCAGCAGAACCACGTCGCCGTCGTTCATAGTGGCAACAGCGGCCTTGGCGTTCTCACCGACGACGCAATCGTCAGCGGCGAACACGATCTCCTTGCCCAGCTTCTCGCTCAGGCGAGCGGCAACGGGAGCCAGGGACAGCTCGGGCTTGGGCTCACCCTTCGGCTTGCCCAGGTGGGAGCACAGGATAACCTTAGCGCCATTGTTGATCAGGTACTGGATGGTGGGCAGAGCGGCAACGATGCGGTTCTCATCGGTGATGACACCGTTCTTCAGGGGCACGTTGAAATCGCAACGCACCAGAACACGCTTGCCGGTAACATTCAGGTCTTCGACGGTCTTTTTGCTCAGATAGCTCATACAAAACATCCTTTCAAAAATTAATGTATGTTAAAAAAGTAACAACATAACACTTCTATTATAAATCATTATTTATGGTTTTGCAAGTGAATATTATAAGAAAACGGCTAAAAGACGAAAATTTATGCGTTTATCCATCTAATCGACCGATACGTTCGGTGCTTTTGGTCATAACAACCGCAAACCCTTGGGATATCGGTTTTTTAGTTTACCATTGGATGCTTTTCCAAAGCCTACGGGGACGCCTTCAACGCATACGGCGGTCCAGCCACTTTGGGTGCCGCAGGGGATTTCTTCGCCGTGCAAGAAGGCGGTGAGGAGAGGATCCGCAAGGGAGAGGCTGATTTGCCGTTTGCAATCTGCACCTTGTGAAGCAACATAGATACTGTGTGCGGGTTCCAGGCGATTCTTGCATACAGTTGCTACGGCCACGCCGGCGGATAGCACACCCAATCCGTTACAATTAGGAAAGTCGGAGGGGAGCAACCGCACTTGCTCACCGATAGTAACGAACACACCATTGGGTGAATCGGAGAAACATTCGGCGTATAGGGCTTCTGCCGCTTGTCGCTGAATATCTTTGACAGGGTAGGGATATTCGTCAACCGTAACAGGTACGTCGCCATCGTTGCGTTGAAGCAACGCGATGAAATGACCCTCGCCGCCGTGTTGCGGCAGGATGCGACGGCATCCGGTGAGATCGTACTCGTCTCCTACTTCAGGACAAAGCGAACGCACGCGATCTGCGGGGAATCCGGGGCAACCCCAATCCACATTGATAGGAATGAGCGTAAAATTGGGATGTGTAGATAGAAAACGATAAACAGCTGCCTCGTTTTCTTCCGGTGCGAAGGTGCAGGTGGAGTAGACGATACGGCCGCCGGGTTTGACGGCTTTAGAGGCATTGTGAAGGATCTCGTCCTGGCGATTGGCGCATAAAATCACGTTATCCATGCTCCACTCGGTCAACGCTTGCGGCTCTTTTCGAAACATACCCTCGCCAGAGCAGGGAGCATCCACCAGTACGGCGTCAAAATAATCTTGCAATCCGTCGCAAAGGGGGCCCGTGTCACGAGAGGAAACCACCTGGTTGCGGATGCCCCAGCGCTCGAGGTTTTGTTGCAGAATTCGTGCGCGTGCAGGCACAAACTCATTGCTCCATAAGAGACCGTTCTCTCCTATTTGAGAGGCAATTTGAGTACTTTTACCGCCGGGGGCTGCGCAAAGATCCAGTACACGCTCGCCCTGTTGTGGGTTCAGGACGCTGACGGCAGAAGTGGCGGACGGCTCTTGCATATAATATAAGCCCGCGTGGTGCAGAGGATCGCTTCCCGCCTTATGTTCGGCGTCCAAATAGTAGGTGTGATCGGCGAAAGGCGACTTCTCCAATTCGTGAGGGAAGATTTCCAAGAACTTTTCGTCGCTGATTTTTGTGGTATTAACACGTAATCCACGTCTGAGCGGATACTCATAACCGACTAAGAAAGCATCGTATTGCTCTTGCATCAGCAGCTTCATACGCTGTTGGAACAGTTCAGGTAGTTGCATTTCTATCCTCCTTGTGAAAAATGCTGTCGCAATCATTGCGACAGCATTCCATGGTGTTATTAGTCTTCGCCCAAGGCTTGCTTAATGGCCTTGGCTAACTGATCGGGGCAGGAAGTGCCCTTGAATCCGCACTGGATACCTTCCATGCGGCGGATAGCCTCTTGAGCGTCCATGCCTTCGACCAAGCGCGCGACGCCCTTGGTGTTGCCGGAACAACCGCCTTCAAACTGAACGTTGGTCACTTTTCCGTCAACAATGTCAAAGGTAATGTTTCGTGCGCAAACGCCTTTTGTGCGATACTGGAAAGACATAAATACCTCCTTGGTTACTTGCGAGCTTTTTTGTATTCTTTCATCAACTGAATCGTATTCTCGGGTGCGCCGCAGCTACCGATGGGACGGGCAGGATACGTGTACAAGCCGTGAAAATCTGTGCCGCCGGTCATCAGCAGGTCGTGCTCCTGTGCGAATGCTTGCAGAGTAGCGATGCGCTCTGCGTCGTTAGTGGGGTGCCAGACCTCGATACCGTCCAGCTTTCCCTCTGCGACCAGTTCCTTCATCAGGTCGATGCTGTCATATTCATAGGGGTGTGCCAGCACGGCCAAACCGCCTGCACTATGAATCAGATCGATGATCTCTCGCACGTCGGGATACTCAATCGGAATAAAAGCACGGCCGCCGTTGCCGGAGAAGAGCTTGTTAAACACGTCGCCATAGAAAGAGTCGGCATAGCCGGATTCGATCAAAGCGTGCATAATATGCTGCGAGAATACGTTGGTACTGCCGGATGCATAGCGAGCAATGGTCTCGGGCGCGATGGGGTAGTAGCGCAGGACTTTGGTCATCATTTCCTTGCCGGCGGCGCGTCGACTGTTGTTGATGCGTAGGCAAGCACCCTCAAGACGATCGGGGCTGTCACACATGTAGCCAAGAATATGTACGCCTCTCTGGCGAATGGAATCGTAGGCGGACATCTCGACGCCATGGATGACTTCGACCCCCAGACGTTTGCCGATGATGCAGGCGCGAGTGGCGCCGGCGACGGCGTCGTGATCCGTGATGGCGAGGGCGGAAATGCCTCTACGCTTAGCCATCGACAGGATCTCTTCGATACCCATCGAACCGTCGGAAATCTTGCTGTGACAATGCAAATCGCAGACCATTTTGAAACTCCTTATCAAGACACGAGGCCAAAGGTGGCCAGACAAACCCTAACAGCCTTATTATACCCCAACTCAACCACAAAAATCAACAGGAATTGACATATTTTTATCAATTTTTGTTGATAAAAGGCCACTATATAAGTTTACTGCTTCATTCTTCAGTGCGCAGTCTTGAATTTGGCGAATTCTTGTGGTATACTCGATGAGAATCCGAAAAAAGGAGTGTCGAAAAATGACAAAAATTGATGTGTTTTCCGGTTTCTTGGGTGCGGGTAAAACGACGCTGATTAAGAAGCTGATCAAAGAGGCCTACGTAGGCGAAAAGTTAGTATTGATTGAGAATGAGTTTGGTGAAATCGGTATTGACGCCGGTTTTATGAAAGAGGCTGGCATTCAGGTTAACGAAATGAATTCCGGTTGCATTTGTTGCAGCCTTGTCGGCGATTTCAAGTCTGCTTTGTCTCAGGTTTTGGAGCAGTTTGCTCCTGATCGCATTTTGATCGAGCCTTCCGGTGTAGGCAAGCTTAGCGACGTCATCAAAGCCGTGAAAAACGTGGAAAGTAACGATGTGAAGCTGAATAGCTTTACAGCAGTTGTGGATGCGGGAAAATGCAAGATTTACTCCAAAAACTTCGGCGAATTTTACAACGACCAATTGGAGCATGCCGCTTGCATCGTGTTGAGCCGAACTGCCGATATTTCCAAGGAAAAATTGGATACCGCTCTGTCTGTTGTGCGCGATAAAAACGATTCTGCTACCATTATTGTAACTCCCTGGGATGCCCTGGATGGAAAAGCAATTTTGGACGCTATGGAGCACAAGAATACTTTGGCTCACGAGCTGGAGGAGATGTCGGATCATTGTTGCCCCGTGTGCGGACACGATCACGAACACGAGGAAGAGCACCACCATCATCACCACGATGAAGAGTGTCACTGCCACGATCACCACCATGAGCATGACCACGAAGGCCATCATCATCACGAGCACGATGACCATCACCATCATCACCACGAGGAAGTGCACCATCATCACGATGAGGATTGCCATTGCCACGAGCACCATCATGAGCATGACCACGAAGGCCATCACCATCACCATGATGACGAGGAATGCTGCTGCCACGACCACCATGGTGAGCACCATCGCCATCATCACCATGCGGACGACGTTTTCTCCAGTTGGGGCGTTGAGACAATCAATACGTACAATTTGAACGAGATTGAGTCCGCGTTGAAGGGCTTGGATGACGAAAGCGTCTTTGGCACGGTGTTGAGAGCTAAGGGCATTGTGGCCGGTGAAGGCGGCGAGTGGATTCATTTTGATTTCGTTCCCGGTGATGTCAATGTTCGCCTTGGCGGCGCAGATGTTATCGGTAAAATCTGCGTTATCGGTGCCGGCATTTGCAAAGATGCGCTTAAGCAACTGTTTCGTTGTTAATGGAGGTTCATAATGGATATTCCGGTGTATATGTTTACCGGCTTTTTGGATTCCGGTAAAACCACTTTTTTGCAGAGCACCCTTGAGGATCCTCGTTTTAATAGTGGCGAGCGAACTCTTGTGCTCTTGTGCGAAGAGGGCGAATGTGAGCTGAATCCGGCTCTGTTCTCCGGTAAAAACGTAACCATTCAGGCGGTGGATGATCCCGCACAATTGACTGCGGAAAATATGAAAAAGTGGCAGAAGGGTTGTCGCGCCCAGCGTGTGATGGTGGAATACAACGGTATGTGGCCGATTGACACGTTATTTAGCAACCTCCCCAAGAATTGGATGGTTGGTCAAGAGATGATGTTCGCAGACGCTAATACCTTTGCCATCTATAACGCCAACGTGCGAGAGCGCGTGGTAGATAAGTTGCAGGGTGCGCAATTGGTAGTGTTCAACCGTGCGCAAAAAGGATTCGACAAGATGACGCTGCACAAAATCGTTCGCGGAGTCAATCGTCGGACGGATATTGCCTATGAATATAGCGAAGACGATGTAGAATATGACGACATTGAGGATCCGCTGCCTTTCGACAAGAACGCCGAGACGATTGTGGTAGAAGACCGCGATTTCGCTCTTTGGTACCGTGATCTGTCCGAGGAGTTGGAAACTTACGACGGCAAGAAGGTGTCTTTTAAGGGCCAGGTTGTGATCGATAATGCTATTCCCAAAAACTGTTTCATCGTTGGTCGCCCGTTGATGACCTGCTGTGTGGATGATATCCGTTTTGCGGGTTTGGCGTGCGAATGGGGAGAGGTGTCGGCGCTGCGCAGTCGTGATTGGGTGCAGTTAACCGCTCGTATTTCCGTGCGAAAGCACGAGTGTTACGGGCGAATCGGTCCTGTCTTGATGGGCGTATCTGTTGAAAAATGCGACGCGCCTGAGCAGGAGGTCGCCTCGTTCGACTAATCCCGACGGCTCTTCAGATGTCTAATTTGTCACATTTTGCCCCTTTTCTTTGTGCAGAATTAACATATTCTTCTTTGCAAATTCTGCAAAAAGGCCGAAAATAATATTTCCCCTTGCAAACTGGCTCGAAATGGGGTATAGTCAGTGTGTAAGGTGTGTTCGGGAACGCACCTATTTCTCTGTCCAGATGCGGCTTCGCCGCTGGAATATAAACACTATGTGGAGGTATATTACTATGAACAAAGTAGAACTCATCGCTTCCGTTGCTGAGAAGGCCGGCCTGTCCAAGAAGGACGCCGAGAAGGCTATCGCCGCTGTCGTTGCTTCTGTTGAAGAGGCTCTGGTTAAGGGTGACAAGGTTCAGCTGATCGGCTTCGGTACTTTCGAGGTTCGTGAGCGTGCTGCCCGCGTGGGCCGCAACCCCCAGACCAAAGAGGAGATCAAGATCGCCGCTTCCAAGCAGCCCGTGTTCAAGGCCGGCGCCGCTCTGAAGAAGGCCATCAACTAATTTTTGCATAGAGAGCCGCCCGAAATCGGGCGGGGTTTTCTATCTGGTAGGAGGGGAGATCATGAGGTTGGGTAAATATTTGAAAGA
>JAZREF010000025.1:0-10320 GCA_045660625.1 Acutalibacteraceae bacterium | reverse complement strand
TCCCGCGCGCCGCCGTAGTGCTTTTTGATGATGTGGGCCACCAGCCGCAGATTGTGCTCGATGAGCCGCTGTCGGGCGGCGGTGTCCCCTGCCGCCATAGCGGCCAGCGCCGCCCGCTCCTCCTTGGCAGTCAGCGGCTTGGGAAAGGAGCCGCTGTTCACCACCGACAGCACCAAAAACACCATCCGCGCCAAAAAATCTCCCAACATACTCCACATAAAATCCCCTCCTCTGCCCTACTCTATGCAAGGAAGGGTTGTCATCTTGATAAAAAAACGACCTGTGGACATCCACAGGTCGTACTTTTGCTTATAAAAAGAATGCCTTGAACTGTGCGCGGCAACGGTTGCAGGTGACGGTGCGGCGACCACGCTTGATGGGCAGGCGGAGCATACCGCGGCAGTGGGGACAGCGACGGTAGCGGTAGCGGCGAATGTCCTTGAGACGGGTGATCTGGTGGAGATACCAGCGATTTTCCGCCTGACGGCGGGAAATATTGCGGGAAAGCATACGAAACAGCGTCCACACCATCGTCATGGTGGTCAAGGCATAGAAAATCAGCCCCGTCCAACCGCGAAACACCACCGACAGCACCCAAAAAATCAGATACAGCACCAGCAAAAAACGGTTGAAGCGGTCACTGCCGTATCGCCCGTACATAAATCGCGCCAGCGTGTTACCAAAACGCCGAAACATCCCATCACCTCCTTTTCTTTCCCATATTATATACCGATTTTTCCCCAATGTGTTATGAATGTGTGAATTATGGGGACACTAACCCCGAAAGGGGTGAGAAATATGGACAAAGAGCAAAAAAAGCCGCGGGTGTTGCCCAACCCTCTGCCACAGCCGGGGCTGGTGGATCCCATCATCGCCCACGGTACGGTGCACTTTCCCGGTAAGAGCGAGGTCGGTAAGAGCGAGGTCGTCACCGACCCCAACGGGAGCTACACCGGTCGCCCCGTAGACGGCGGCGTACCGGTACAAGATGTAGACGACCTGTGAGCCGGAGGCGCTTTCGCCTTGTACAGACCACTAACTTCGTTGCGCCTCCTCGAATATGGCTGTCGCCATATTCCCACAATCCAGCGTAGCTTGCGTTTGCAACAAGAAGGCACCCGAAAGGGTGCCTTCTTGGCTAATTACTTACATTACTTACACTCGGTGACGGCCAAGGGAGTCTTGATGGCGTTGTTCACTGCCTCGGCGATCTCGTCAAAGTGACCGGCGATGGAGGTGGGACGATAGGTCATGGTCTCCGCGTCCGCGCCCGTCAGGTAGCAGAACCAGGTCAGGGCGGCGGCGTAGTCGCCGTAGGTGTCCTTCAGATGGTAGCCGTCGGCGGTGAGGGTGTCACCCAGAGAGGAGGTGCGCAGATTCTGGATGGTGGTGCCCACGGGGAAGTAGCCCACGAAGTTGTCGTTGGTCAGAATCTTGTCGGTGGTGGCACGGACGATGCCCTTGTACATACGCATCTGATCGTTGTTGTAGTTGGGGAATGCAGAGTGGTCGCTATCCTGCTGATAGGCCCAGGTCATCTGCCAGTACAGCTCGGCGTCGCCGATCTGGGGACGGACCAGGTCGATCAGGGCGCCCAGATTGCCGTAGCTGATGCCGCGACCGGAGTCGGGAGAGGCCTGCTGCATGGTGACGATGTCCCAATCGGTGAGAGCGAAGGCGGTAGAGGCCTTGTACTCCTCGGTGTAGGTCCAGTTGCCGTCGGTGGTCTCCTGATACTGGTACTTGGCGCGGTCCAGACGGACGTTGTCATAGTGGGTGTCGATGGAGGCGCCGCCGATGTACAGGATGCCCAGGCGGATGTCGGTGCAACCGGCCTCCTTCAGCATCGGGTACAGGTGATGGCGCATGGCGTCCACAGAGAAGCTGTTGCCGATGGCCAGAATCTTGATGGACTTGGGCACGTTGCCGGGGTTCTTGGGGGCGGTGGTGGTAGTGGTGACCACAGGCGCCTGGGTGGTGGTCGCCTTGGTGGCCTCTGTGGTGGTACCCTCGGTGGTCGTGGTGGTCTCCGCCTCGGTGGTGGTGGTCGTCTCAGTGGTGGTGGTATCGTCCGCCAGCGCCTCGGTGGTGGTCGTGGTGGTACCCTCAGTGGTGGTCGTGGTGGTGGTGCCGTCGTTGGTGGCGGGGGTTTCCGCGCCGCCGCAGGCGGTCAGCGCCAGCAGCATCAGCGCCGCCAGCAGAACAGTCAAAGTCTTTTTCATTATAAATCCTCCTTATTTTGGTTGGGGATAGCATCAGTATAGCACATTGTGGGGAAAAAGCAAGCCGAACCCATCAATACTTGGACGCGGTGATCTCATAGGGCTTCTTCACCGCGTTGTCCACCGCCTCGGCGATCTCGTGGAAGTGGTCCGCCACCGATGCGGGGCAGTAGAAGGTGGAGTAGGCGCTCTCGCCGGTGAAGGTGCAGTACCAGGTCAGGGCGGCGGTGTAATCGCCGTAGTTGTTTTCCAGGTGATAGCCGTCGGCGGTGAGGGTGTCGCCCAGGGAGGAGGTGCGCAGATTCTGCACCGCGGTGCCGCTGGGGATGACCCCGTCAAAGTCGGGGTTGCCCGCGATCTTGTCCTTGACGGTGCTGACGATGGCGTTGTACATGGTCATCTGGTCTTTGCCGTACTTGCCAAAGTCGCTGTGGTTGGAATTGCCCTGATAGGCCCAGGTCATCTGCCAGTACAGTTTGGCGTCGCCGATCTGGGGCTTGATGAGATCCATCAGCGCGTCCAGATTGCCGTAGCTGCTGGGGATACCGGAGTTGCCGCTGACCTGTTGCACGGTGACGACGTCCCAGTCGGTGAGCTTGAAGGCGTCGGCGGCCTTGTAGTTCTCGGTGTAGGTCCAGTTGCCGTTCTTGTTCTCCTGATACTGGTAGGAGCCGCTGTTATTCTTGATGAAATTATAGTGCTGATCGATGGAGCAGCCGCCCACGTAGAGGATGCCCAGGTGGATCTCGTCGTAGCCGGCGGCCTCAAAGATCTGGTACAGGTGGCGGTTCATAGCGTCCACGGAGAAGCTGTTGCCCACGGCGAGAATCTTAATGGACTTGAATTCGCCGTCACCCTTGGCGGAGGGGGTGACCTCGCTGGGCAGGTCGATGGCACCGGTCACCGCCTCGACAATTTCGTCGATGTGATCCTTCACCGCGGCGGGGCGGTAGGTGACGGTGTCGGGACCCTCGCCGGTCAGCGAGCAGTACCACATCATGGCGGCGGTGTAATCGCCGTAGGTGTCGGTGAGCCGCTTGCCGTCGGTGGTGAGGGTGTCCTTCAGCGAGGAGGTGCGCAGGTTCTGGATGGCGGTGGCGGTGGGAATCAGCGCCCACACGTTGTCGTCGGTCATCACCTGCTGCAGGGTGGTCTTGATGATGGACTGATACATCATATGCTGGTTGTAGCTGTAATCCGCCAGCTGGGTGCCGGCGTAGCTCTGCTGATAGGCCCAGGTCATATGCCAGTAGATGGCGGCGTCGCCGCACTGCTTTTGGATGAGGGCGGTGGTCTCGCCCAGGGCGCCGAAGGTCTCGGCCTTGCCGCTGTCGTTACCCGCCTGCTGGATGACTACGTAGTCCCACTTGGCGGCCTTGAAGGCCTTGGAGGGGGCGACGCCGCTCTCTTTGGTCCACTTGCCGGCGGTGTTCTGCCGCAGTTCGTAGGATTTCTTATCCCCCTTGATGGCGGCCAGGTGGGTGTCCAGATTGCTCTTGTCGGCGTAGAGGACCGCCAGGTGCACCGTGTCGTACTGCCCCTTGAGCATCTCGTAGAGGTGATTTTCCATAGCGTCCAGCGCAAAGCCGTCGCCGATGGCCAGGATGCGGATGGCGCTGCCCTCGTCGGCGCCGCCACCGGTGGTGGTGGCAGAGGTGGGCTCTTTGGTGACGGTGGTGTCGGTGGTATCGGTGATGGTGGGGCCGCCCGTGGTGTCGCTGGGCAGGGTGGTGTCGTCGGTGTCGCCTGCCGTGGTGGTGGTAGAATCCCCCTCGGTGGCGGTGGTGGTCGTGGTACTCTCGCCGGTGTTGTCGGCGGGGGCGTCACCGCCGCAGGCGGCCAGGGTTAGCACCATAGCCATCGCTAACAGAATAGCCAGTAATTTTTTCATTGGTACGTCCTCCTTGCGAAGTGGTGATTCCAGTATAGCACACTCTTTTTTAATTAGCAATGAGGAGTTGCCCCGCGCCACGCAAAAAAAGAGCCGCCCTGTTGACACAGAGCGGCTCCTTTATTTCTCTTACGGCTCAGTCTTGTACTTGGACTGGGTGACCTTCTCGGGGTTGGCGATGGCGTTGTCCACCGACTCGGCGATGGCGGCGTACTCCGCATCGCTGAAGGAGCAATCCACGAAGATCTTGGAGGCCTTGACGCCGGTGAAGTAGCTCACCCAGGTCAGGGCGGCCACCAGATCACCCTTGTCGTTCAGGTGGTAGCCGTCGTTGCTGCCCTCGGCGTTGAAGGTGTCGCCCATCCAGGTGGTGCGGGCGTTCTGGATGGCGGTGTTGCAGGGGATGACGCCCAGGATGTTCTTGTTGGGGGTGACGTGCTGGTTGGTGGCGTCGATGAAGGCCTGCCACAGGGTCTGCTGGTCGTAGCCTTTGCTGACCGAATTGTAGAGATAGCAGTCTTTACGCCAGGTCCAGGTCAGGTGGTAGTAGAACTTCACGTCGGTGTTGCCTTTAGCGGCCAGCTTGGTCTTCACCATATCCACCAGCTCGTTGAAGTGGACGTAGTCGTTGGCAATGGCCTTGGCGCAGCCCCACTGGCAATAGCAGCCGTTGCCCTGACCATAGTCGGGGTCGGGCTGGAAGGTGACGATGTCCCACTCCTCATCGTACAGGGCGTCCAAGGCGGCCACGTTGGTGCGGGTCTCCCATTTGCCGTTGGTGTTTTTGCCGTACTGCTCGTAGGAGGCGGAGTTGTCCTTGATGTAGTGATAGTGCTGCTCCAGGGCGCAGCTGGGATAGTACAGATAGCCGATGGTCACGTTGTAGCCGGCGGCGTCAAAGGCGTCCCACATATAGGTGCGCATGGCATCCAGCGAGAAGGAGTGGCCGATGGAGAGAATCTTCAGATCCTTCAGCTCGCCCTCGCCTTGGGTGGTGGCGGTGACCTCGCTGGGCATCGCCAGGGCGTTGTCCGCCGCCTCGGCCAGCTCGGCGAAGGCGTCCTTCACCGCGGCGGGACGGTAGGTGACGTCCTTGGCGCTCTCGCCGGTGAACAGGGCGTACCAGGTCAGGGCGGCGGCATAGGCGCCGTAGTCGGAGAGACGGGCGCCGTCGGTGGTCAGCTTGTCACGCAGGGTGGAGGTGCGCAGGTTCTGGATGGTGGTGGCGGTGGGCACCAGACCCATAATCTCGTTGTTGCGCATCACCCGCTTGAGGGTGGTCTCCACGATAGCCTCGTACATGGTGGAGGCGTTGTACTTGTAGTTTTCAAAGCCGGCGATGTCGCTCTGACGGCGGAAGGACCAGCCCATATGCCAGTAGATGGCGGTGTCGGTGCACTGGCTCTGGATGGCGGCGGTCAGGTTGTTCAGCTTGCCGTAGGTGTTGTCCAAACCGGACTGGGCGGCAGCCTGCTGCACCACGATATAGTCCCACTTGGCGGCCTGGAAGGCGGTAGAGGCGGCCACCTTGGCGGTCTTTTGCCACTTGCCGTCCGAGTTCAGGCGGAATTCGTAGGTTTTTTTGTTGTTCTTCACCGCGTCATAGTGGGTGTCCAGGGTGCTCTTGTCGGCGTACAGGATGCCCAGCTGCACCGTGTCGTAGCCCGCGCCCTTCAGCAGGTCGTAGAGATACTTGTCCATGGTGTCTACGGCGTAGTTGTCGCCGATGGCCAGGATGCGGATGGCGTTCTCCTCACCCTCGGTGGGCTTGGTAGGCTTGGTGGCGGTGGGCTTGACGGTGGTGATGGCACCGGTAGCCTCGGTAGTGGTACCGTCGGTGGGGGCGCCGGTGGTGGTGCCGTCCATCGCTTCGGTGGTGGTACCGTCGGTGGGGGCACCGGTGGTGGTACCCCCGGTGGTGGTCGTGGTGCTCTCACCGGTGTTGTCGGCGGGGGCGTTACCGCCGCCGCAGGCGCACAGACCCAGCACCATCACGGTAGCCAGCAGAAATGCTAACGTCTTTTTCATTAGTGAACATCCTCCTTGCGGTTGTGTTACCCTCAGCATAGCACACTCGGGGGCAAATGGCAAGCAAAACAACAAAAGAGCCGCTCTGTTTTGCAACAGAGCGGCTCGGATTGGATTTAGGGCTCCACGGTGTGGGTAGACTTGGTGATGGACAGGGGGCTCTTGATGGCGGCGTCCACGGACTCGGCAAAGGCGGCGTACTGCTCATCGGTGTACTTGGTGTTGATCTTGAACTCGGTGGCAGACTTGCCGGTGAAGTAGGCAACCCAGGTCATAGCGGCCACCAGGTCACCCTTGTCGTTCAGGTGATAGCCGTCCTTGTTGGGGTTGTACTCGCCGGGCTCGTTGAAGGTGTCGCCCATCCAGGAGGTACGGACGTTCTGGATGGAGGTGTTGCAGGGGATGGTGCCCTTGATGTTCTTGTTGACGGTCACGTGCTTGGCAGTGGCCTTGATGAAATCCCAGTACATGGTCTGCTGGTTGTAGTTGGAGTAGGTGAAGCTCCACAGCTTGCAGTCGGTGGCGAAGGCCCAGGTCAGGTGCCAGTAGAACTGCACGTCCTCGTTGCCGTAGGATTTCAGCTGCTTCTTCACCAGATTGACCAGCTCATCAAAGTGGGTGTAGTCGTTGTCGATGGTACGGTTGCAGCCCCACTTGCATTCGTAGGACATGGTGCCCTTACCATAGTCGGGGGAGGGCTGGAAGGTGACGATGTCCCAATCCTCGTCCTTGAGGGCGGTGGAGGCGTTGGAGGTGCCGTTCTTGTACCAGGTGCCGTCCACGCACTTATTGTAGTGCTCGTAGGAAAAGCTGTCGTCCTTCACGTAGTGGTACTGACGCTCCAGAGAGGCACCGGGATAGTACAGATAGCCGAAGGTGGCGTTGTAGCCGGCGGCCTTGAACAGGTCAGCCATATAGGTATCCATAGCGTCACGGGAGAAGGAGTGACCGATGGACAGAATCTTGATGGTGGGGCGGTTGTCCACCTTAGTGGTGGTCGTGGTGGTAGTGGGCGCCTTGGTGGTGGTAGTGGTGGTGGGCGCCTTGGTCGTGGTGGTGGGTTTCACCTCGGCGGTGGTCGTGGTGGTACCGGTGGTGGTACCCTCGGTGGCCTCGGTGGTGGTGCCGTCGGTAGCCACCGTAGTGGTATCGTCGGTGGCGGAGGTGGTGGTATCGTCCACAACAGCCTCGGTGGTGGTCGTGGTGGTACCCTCGGTGGTGGTGGTCGTGGTGCCCTCGCCGTCGTTGTTGGTGGCGGGGGTGGTGCCGCAGGCGCACAGGCCCAGCATCATGGTCATAGCCAGCAGGAACGCGATGGTCTTTTTCATAGTTTTTCTCTCCTTTTCATTAATCCCAGTTCAGCTCGGCGTCGTTAAAGGGGTTGTCCTCGCCGGCGATAAAGGTGGGGGACGTGGTGGTGGTTGTTGCCTCGGTGGTGGTCACGGAGGTGGTGGTCGTGGTGCCCTCACCCGCGACGGTAGTCGTGGTGGAGGCGGCACCCTCGCCGCCGTTGTCCTTGTTGCCGCCGCAGGCGCACAGACACAGGGTCAGCGCCAACGCCAGCGCGATGATCAGTGCTCGTTTCATACGATTTCTCCTTCTCGGCGGGATTACCACTCGCCGAAGACGCCGTCGTTGTAGATGATGTCGCCGTCCAGGTTACCGCCCATATTGTTGGTGGTCGTGGTGGTGACGTTGCCGTTGTCGCCGTTGTCGGCCTGCTTGTTGCCGCAGGCGCACAGGGCCAGCATCATAGCCACAGCCAGGGCAATTGCGATGGTCTTTTTCATAGTCGGTCGCTCCTTTGATATCAAATTCCTTATTATCATAGCGAAAGATGGACAAAAAGTCAAGAGCCGCCTGCGGGAATTATCGACAGGCTTCGATGGCGGCCACCAGAGTGTCGTAGGAAATGGCGCCCACGAACTTTTTACGGATGATGCCGTCGGCGTCCAGCACCACGGTGTAGGGGATGCTGCCGCTGCCGCCGCAGGCGGAATAGTAGAGGAAGGGATCGTTATTCTTGTCCATGGCGAAGCGGATGGCGCTGTCGGCGTAGTTCTCCGCGATGAAGGCCTGCGCCTCACTTACTTTGTCGCAATGGACGGCGATGACCTCCACCTCGTCGGCGTATTCCGCCGCCACCTGCGCAAAGTGGGGCAGTTCGTTGACGCAGGGCGGGCACCAGTAGGCCCAGAAGTTGATGACGGTGATTTTTCCGCGCTGGGTGGGGTCAAAGGTGTGGTCGGTGTAGCCGTTTTCGTCGATTTCGGTCAGGGTGGCGGCGGGGCAGAGGTTGCCGACTTGGTTGCCGCGCACCGCGTCGACGGCGGGGTCGGCGTTGCCGCCGCAGGCGGTAAGCCCGAGGGCAAGAATCAGAGCCAAGGCGAGGCAGATTATGCGTTTCATAGAGATTCCTCCTTAGGAAGATGATGAGAATAGTATAGCACGGGAGGAGATTAGATGCAAGCGGAGGTGTGCGCCCGGAGGGATTCGAACCCTGTCGGCTGCTTCGCAGCCTTCTATAGTTTGCTCCGTTACACTCCTCAAACTAACGGGGGTTCTGCTTTCTCTCACAGACGAAAAAACAAACGCACCACCTTGCGGTGATGCGTCTGTTTTTTGTCTATGGGCTACAAAAAAGATATTTTCGGCAGTTTTGCGTATGAATTCGAACTCTCACATGAAATTGATATCGTCCTTCAAGGATGACATTTCTGCAAAAAATCATCGTTACCTATTGACAAACATCTATGTGTTGAATATAATGACATATAGATAAACGTCTATGGGAGGTGTGTCGAGTGGACGAAAGAAAAACGGCATTGATCTTCAAAGCTTTTTGTGATGAAAATCGTATCCGCATTTTGAAGATGCTGACAAGCGGCGAAAAGTGTGCCTGCAAAATGCTTGACGAACTCAATGTTACGCAGCCAACGCTTTCCCACCATATGAAGATCCTTTGCGATTCCGGTGTTGTAGTTGGTCGCAAGGAAGGCAAATGGATGCACTATTCTATTTCAGCAGAGGGCGCAAAGGTTGCTGCAGGGTTACTAAAGGAACTGACATCCATTGATTGTGGATGCGAAAACAAGTCGTGTTGTGAAAAGTAAGGCAAGTCAAATCTTTTCCGCACGACTTCCTTTAAAGCCTATATATAGATACATTTCAATATATTTATCTTTGAAAGGAGAGTTTTAAATGCAAATCTTAAAAACAGCGTGGGATTTCTTCCAAACAGAAGTCCTCGGTATGAGTTGGCTTAATCGACTCATAGGAACTATTCTGAACGCTTGCGGCTTGGATACCACAGGCAGAATCGGCGGCAGCGTTCAATTCTTTATCTACGACACCATCAAGATTATGGTTTTGCTTGGTGTGCTGATTTTGGTTATTTCGTATATCCAAAGCTATTTTCCTCCAGAGAGAACAAAGAAGATACTTGGCAGATTTCACGGTATTGGTGCAAATATTGTAGCGGCGCTACTCGGTACGGTTACACCGTTTTGTTCTTGCTCATCTATTCCTTTGTTTATCGGTTTCACAAGTGCAGGACTGCCCCTCGGTGTAACTTTCTCATTCCTTATTTCTTCTCCGATGGTGGATCTTGGCAGCCTTGTTCTGCTTATGAGCATTTTTGGTTGGAAGGTCGCTCTACTCTATGTGGTACTCGGTCTTGTGATTGCCGTGATCGGCGGTACACTTATTGAGAAGTTGCACCTTGAAAATCAAGTGGAAGAATACATCCGCAACGGTCGTTCACTTGATGTCCCGCAGGAGAAACTGCATTTCAAAGACCGTTTAAAATTCGCCTGGGAACAGGTCGTTTCCACCGCTAAAAAGGTATTTCCGTATGTGTTAGTCGGTGTCGGTATCGGCGCCATCATCCATAATTGGATACCGGAAGATTTCATCGTAAAGGTGCTTGGCGACAATAATCCCTTTGGTGTTATCCTTGCTACTGTTGCAGGTGTTCCGATGTATGCCGATATTTTCGGCACGATTCCGATTGCCGAAGCTCTGCTTGCGAAGGGTGCATTACTCGGTGTTGTGTTGTCCTTTATGATGGGCGTTACAACGCTGTCCCTGCCTTCTATGATTATGCTCCGCAAAGCAGTGAAACCGAAATTGCTCGGTATTTTCGTATCGATCTGCACGGTTGGAATTATCCTTGTGGGA
>JAZREF010000024.1:0-1651 GCA_045660625.1 Acutalibacteraceae bacterium | reverse complement strand
GCCGCAGCTGGTCTTGCAAGCGGACTGGCAGGAAGTCTGGCACTCGCCGCAGCCGCCGTTCTTGGCGCTGTCGCACAGGTTCTTGGTCTCCAGAGTCTGAATGCGCTTCATAAGGAAAGTCCCTCCTATTTGCTTAATTTTCCCCATTATAACACAGGTTTTTCGCTAAGTCAATGAACAACTGTGGATTTTTTCGCCCGCCTCTTGCATAAAATGCAGAAAAATGGTATGCTGATGTTAGAAAGAGAGGCGATACCCGTGCGCAACACCACACTGTGCTATATTCAGAACGATGCGGGGCAGACCCTGCTGCTCCATCGCGTCAAGAAGGAGAACGATCTCAACAAGGATAAATGGATCGGCGTGGGCGGCGGATTCGAGGACAAGGAGAGCCCCGAGGACTGCCTCTTGCGGGAGGTGTACGAGGAGACGGGGCTGACCCTCACCTCCTACCGCTATCGCGGCATCGTCACCTTTGTGTCCGATGAGTGGGAGACCGAGTATATGCACCTCTTCACCGCCGACGGCTACACGGGGGAGATGATTGAGTGCAACGAGGGCACCCTGGAGTGGGTGGACAACGCCCGCATCCCCACCCTGCCCGCCTGGGAGGGGGACCGCATCTTCCTGCGGCTCATCGCCGAGGACGCCCCCTTCTTCTCACTGAAACTGGAATACCGCGGCGACACCCTGGCCGCCGCTGTGCTAAACGGAAAACCGTTATAAAAAGGAGGAATTTGAATGTTTGATTACAGAATGGTTAAATCCGCCGCCCGCGAAAAGTTGCGGGGCAACCACTGGCTGGTGGTGCTGGTCTGCCTGATTGCCTATACCCTGGGCGCGGGCGCTACCGGCGTCACCTTCTCCGGCGGCGGCTTTAACTTCAATTTCAACACCGGCAGCGGTGTGGACACGGGCAGCTCTGCCGCGACCATGACCGACGGTGCGGCGGTGGCGGTGATTCTCATCGTGGCGCTGGTGCTGATGGTGGTGTATACGCTGATTGTGGTGGCCGCCATCGCCTACAGCGTGTTTGTGGGCAACGTGGTGCGTGTGGGTCTCGCCGCTTGGACGATCCGCTTCTACCGCGGCGAGGAGGTCAAGGTGAAGGAGCTGTTCGCCCCCTTCAAGACTATGTACAAGAAGGCGGTCGGCGTGATGTTTATGAAGGACCTGAAGGTGTTCCTGTGGAGCCTTCTGTTCCTCATTCCCGGCATTGTCAAGGAGTACGCCTACTCGATGGTGCCCTTTCTGCTGCGGGACAACCCCAACCTGACCCCTCAGCAGGCGCTGGAGATGAGCAACACCATGACCATGGGTTACAAGTGGGATCTGTTCGTGCTGCAACTGTCCTTCATCGGCTGGAATCTGCTGAACATTTTCACCTTCGGCGTGCTGGGCACTCTGTTTGTCAACCCCTATTATGAGTTGACCTGTGCAGGCGCCTACGAGGATCTCAAGTGGATTGCCATCCAGTCCGGCAAGCTGAGCGACGCCGACTTCGGCGTCTGCGCCATCCCCGCCGAGACCGAGATTATCGCCCCTGCCGAGCCTGAGGCCGACGCCGAATAAGATACAAAAACAAAAAGCCCGGGGCCCCGACCGGCGACGGCCTTTTTTATTTTTTATGGGTGCTTTTCGGTGGAAATCC
>JAZREF010000023.1:0-4411 GCA_045660625.1 Acutalibacteraceae bacterium | reverse complement strand
GGGGTCATAGCCTCCAGACGGGCCACCTCGTCGAAGCGACCGGACTCGACAACCTCGCCGTTATCGCCCAGCAGCTCGTCGTAGGCCACGATCTTCTTGCTCTTGCAGTTGACACAGCGCTCGGCCAGCACGTCGGCGGTGTCGATAGCCTTAGGCTGGTCATCGTACAGGGTGGTCACCAGCATCTGCTCGCCGGTGGTGTCGATGGAGGAGATACCCTCGCCGACAATGGCCTTGACCTTACCGATGTCCGCCATACCCTCGCAGGGGATGCCGATGGCATACACCTTCTCGCGGTCAAAGCGGTGCTCGGTCAGCAGCTGGTTGAAGCTGTAGGAGTCGCAAGGCTTCAGGAAGACCAGGATCTTGCCCTCGATCTTCTGAGTCTTGGCGACCAGGTACTTGGAGAAGTTGGCGCCGCAGAAATCGCTCCACACGAAGCCGGCCTGCAGCTGGTCCACAGAGTGGAACAGGGTGGGGGTCACGTCGTAGTCAAACTCGCCCTTGCCCCAACCCAAGACGGCGGAGACGGTGCCGTCAGACAGGAGGGCGGATGCCTTTTCGATCAGCTGATCACGGGTTACTTTTTGCATCTCAGATCCTCCAATCTCTTGTTCTCGCCCAGGGCGGCCACGGTCTGAGCAAAGTCGTTCATGGTGGCGGCAAACTTAGCGCCCTCGGCGGCGGAGACCCACTCGACACGGGTGCGCTCGCGCTCGATGCCCAGATAATCCAGCATAGAGAACAGAGCGGCCATACGGCGGCGGGTGTAGTAGTTACCGGAGGTGTAGTGGCAGTCGCCGGGGTGGCAACCGCACAGAATCACACCGTCGGCACCGCGCTGGAAGGCGCGGAGAATAAACATAGGATTCACACGGCAGGAGCAAGGTACGCGGATGATCTTGACGTCCGCGGGGTAGGCCAGACGGTTGTTACCCGCCAGGTCGGCACCTGCATAAGAGCACCAGTTGCAGCAAAATGCAACAATCAAAGGCTTATATTCATTTACTTGCATATTGCGTCAACCTCCGCCATAATTTGTAGATTTGCAAAGCCCTTCAGGTCCATAGCGCCGGAGGGGCAAGCAACGGTACAGCAACCGCAACCCTGGCACACGGCGGGGTTGACAGAAGCCACACGGCGCACCTTGGTGGTGCGGTCGGGCATACGGAACTCCTTGTCCTCGTAGGTGATGGCGCCGTAGGGGCACACGTTGGCACAGGTGGAGCAACCGTTACACATCAGCTCGTTGGAAGAGGCCACGCAGGGGTTGCCGGTCAGCTTGTCCTTAGCCAGCAAGCCGATGACCTTAGAGGCGGCGGCGCCGGCCTGGGAGACGGTCTCGGGGATGTCCTTGGGACCCTGGCAGGCACCGGACAGGAACACGCCGGCGGTGGGGCTCTCAACGGGACGAAGCTTGGGGTGAGCCTCGGTGAAGAAGTCGTTGGTATCCATGCTGGCGGTCAGCATGGTGGCCAAGGGACGGGCGGACTTATCCGGCTCGATGGCGGCGGCCAGCACCACCAGATCGGCGTCGATGTGCAGCTGCTTGTTGGCGATCAGGTCGGAGGCCTGCACCTTCAGCTTGTTGCCCTCGGGGGTGATTTTACCCACCATACCCTTGACGTACTTGACGCCGTATTCCTCCACGGCACGGCGGTAGAACTCGTCAAAGTTCTTACCGGGGGTACGTACGTCGATGTAGAAGACGTACACCTCAGTGTCGGGGTACTTGTCACGGGTCAGCATAGCGTGCTTGGCGGTGTACATACAGCAGATCTTGGAGCAGTACTCCTTGCCCTTCTCGGCGCAGGAGTCGCAACGGGAGCCCACGCACTGCACGAACACGATGGTGTGGGGATGCACACCGTCGGAGGGACGCACCAGCTTACCGGCGGAGGGGCCGGCGGCGTTGGTCAGACGCTCAAACTCCAGAGAGGTGATGACGTCCTTAGACTGGCTGTAAGCGAACTCGTCGAACTTGTCCATACTGATGGGGTTGAAGCCGGTGGCCACCACGATGGCGCCGTACTTCTCATTGATGTACTCGTCCTTCTGAGTATAGTCGATGGCGCCGGCGGCGCACACCTTGGAGCAGACGCCGCACTTGCCGTTTTTCAGCATATTGCAGGCGTTGGGGTCGATGGTAGCCACCTTCGGCACGGCCTGTGCGAAGGGGATGTAGATGGCGCTGCGGTTGTCCATGCCCAGGTTGAACTCGTTGGGAATCTTCTTCATGGGGCACTTCTCGACGCAGGCGCCGCAACCGGTGCAGACGTCCTCTTTGACGTAGCGGGCGTTCTTCTTGATGGTAACGTCAAAGTTACCCACGAAGCCCTGCACCTCGGTGACCTCACTGTAAGAGAAGATGCGGATCTTATCGTTCTGGGCCACGTCCACCATCTTGGGGGTCAGGATACAAGCGGCGCAGTCCAGGGTGGGGAAGGTTTTGTCCAGCTGAGCCATCTTGCCGCCGATGGTGGGCTTCTTCTCCACGATGTCCACGGGGAAGCCGGCGTCGGCGATGTCCAGAGCGGTCTGGATACCGGCGATACCGCCGCCGATGACCAGCGCACGCTTGGTCACGGGGGATTCGCCGGGGGTCAGGGGGGCGTTGAGGTTGACCTTAGCCACCGCCGCCTTACCCAGGATGATGGCCTTCTCGGTACCGGTCAGGATGTCCTTATGTACCCAGGAGCACTGCTCGCGGATGTTGGCGATCTCCACCATATAGGGGTTCAGACCGGCAGCGGCCGCCGTCTTGCGGAAGGTGGCCTCGTGCATACGGGGGGAGCAGGAGCAGACCACGATACCGGTGAGGTTGTATTCCTTGACGGCGTCGATGATCATGTTCTGACCGGCCTGAGAGCACATATACTGGTAATTGGTGGAAAAGACCACGCCGGGCTCATTCTTCAGGGCGTCGGAGACGGCCTGAACGTCTACGGTGCCGGCGATGTTACTGCCGCACCAACATACAAATACACCAACTCTTTGCATTGTCTTTTCCTCCTTTACTTCGTGTATTTACGGAATGCGCTGACCAGCAGCTGCTGGGGCGTATCCTCTTCGATCATCGCGGGGATGTCGTCGGGGGTCAGGTGGTTGTTGCCCTGCTGACGGATGGCGGTGAGGCGGACGGCCTCCACCACCTTGGCCGGCTGAACGCCGCGGGGGCAGCGATCGATGCAGGCAAAGCAGGACAAGCACTTGTACAGCGACTCGCTCTCCAGCAGGGGCTGGATGTCGCCGCTCTCCACCATATTTACAAACTGGTGGGGATGGTACTCCATCTCATCGTAGGCGGGGCAGGTGGCGGAGCACTTGCCGCAGCGCATACACTTGGAGGGATTCACGCCGCTGATGCGGATGATCTCCTCCTGAAGATACTTCTTATTCTCCATCGGTATCCTCCTTTACGCCCAGAGCCTCGGCCAGCAGCTCGGTGAAGTAGACCACCGGGATGTCAGCGCCACTCTTGATGAGATTGTACTTGCACAGGGGGCAGGCGGTGATGATCATCTCGGCGCCCGCGGCCTTGGCGTTGGCAATCACGGCGTTACTGTTCTTCTTGGCGGTGTCGGGATTCTCGGCGGTGATATAGCCGCCGCAGCACTCATTGCGCTTGGCGTACACCACGGCGTCGGCGCCCAGAGCACGGATGAAATCCTCCATAATGGTGGGATTCTCGGGGTCGTCCATACGCATCACGCTGCTGGGACGCAGCAGCAGGCAGCCGTAGTAGGCGGCAATCTTCTTGCCCTTCAGGGTGTTGACCACCTTTTCCTTCAAGGTGTCGTAGCCCACCACGTCACGCAGCAGCTCCAGGTAGTGATACACCTGAGCTTCGCCGTTGTAGGCGCCCTCCGCCACATAGCGGTTCACCTTATCGGCGAAGGCGGCGTTATTCTGCATCGCGTGGTTGGTCTGCTTAATGACGTTGTGGCAGGCGGAGCAGACGGTGACCAGGGGCTGATCCTTGGAGGCGGCCTCCTTGAGCATACGCACAGAGGACAGCTTGGTAGCCACCTCGTCGCAGGCGGTGGTGAACACGCCGCCGCAGCACTGCCAATTCTCAATCTCTTCCAGAGTGACACCCAGGGCGGCGGCGGACAGGTAGGCGTACTTGTCCAGATCCTTAGCCTTGTTCTTCAGGGTGCATCCGGGGAAATAACTAACTTTCATGGTTATTACCTCCGATTAGACCATCTCTTCGGGATGGAAAACCTCGTCAAACTTCTCAGCGGTCAGGAAGCCCAGCTCGACGCAAGCCTCCTTCAGGGAGATGTTGTCCTTATACGCCTTCTTGGCGGTCTTGGCGGCGTTCTCATAGCCGATGTAGGGGTTCAGGGCGGTGACCAGCATCAGGGAGTTGTGCAGGTTGTGGTGCATCTTCTCCTTGTTGGCCTTG
>JAZREF010000022.1:0-3418 GCA_045660625.1 Acutalibacteraceae bacterium | reverse complement strand
CAGCGCCAAAGGCGGCGATGCCCTCGCGGTCCACCGCCACGCCCTCACGCTCCATATCCGCCAGCACCAGTGCCAGCGGCTGCTCCACCTCGGTGAGCAGAGCGGTCATCTCCTGCTCGGCGACCAAGGCGGACAGTTTATCGCACAGGACGGGGAAGGTGTGCAGCGGCTCCTCCGCGGCGAGGCCGTACTCGGGGAGCAGGCGAGCGAGAGAATAGTCGGAGGAGAGCGGATTGAGCAGATACGCCGCCAAGGCGGTGTCCAGCGCGAAGTTGGCAGGGGTCAAATCCTGCGCCAGCAGAGCGCCGAAGAGGGGCTTCATATCGTGGGTGCGTTTGACCACCGTGTGGTCGCAGAGCAGCTCCACCAACTCCTCGAAGGAGAAGCAGAAACGGTCAAAGCGGGCGCAACGGCCTGCGCCGGCGACGGCGAGGGCGGTGATCTCGCCGCCCTCTACGGTGGCGAGCACGTCCATCTTGCCCGCCGTGCGGATGGCGGCGATGAGGTCGTCGGCGGCCTCGTTGCCCTCTACCTCAGGGGTGGGGATAGCCGCCTCCTCCGCCTTGGCGGGGGCGGCGACGGCGGAGAGGTGCAGTTTCTCCATCCACTTATACAGTTCCAAATCCTGCAACAGAGAGGCCAAGGCCGGCTCGTCTATAGGGCGGACGACGTAGGTGTCCGCATTCAGGTCGATGGGAGCCTCGCGGCAGATGGTGCCCAGCATACGGGAGACGTAAGCACTGTCACGACCTGCGGACAGTTTGCCCCGCAGGCTATCGCGGATGTCCAAGGTGTCCAGATTTTCGTAGATTTCATCCAGAGAATGGAAGCGCTGCATCAGGTCTAGGGCGGTCTTCTCACCCACGCCGGGGACGCCGGGGATATTGTCGCTGGTGTCACCCTGCAACGCCTTGAGATCGATGAGCTGGGCGGGGGTCAGGCCGTATTTCTCCATAATGGCGGCGGGGTCGTACACCACCGTCTCGGGGTGTCCCATCTTGGTGGTGGCCAGCAGGACGGTGACCCCCTCCCCCACCAGCTGGAGACTGTCGCGGTCGCCGGTGGCGATGTAGCACACGTCCCCCGCTTTGGCGGCCGCCTTAGACAGGGTGCCGAGGATATCGTCCGCCTCGTAGCCGTCCAGCTCCACCAGGGTCAGCCCCATAGCGGCGAGGATGTCTTTCAGCGGTTGGAGCTGCTGGCGCAGTTCGTCCGGCATACCCTTGCGCCCCGCCTTATACTCGGCGTAGGCCTTGTGGCGGAAGGTGGGCGCCTTGCGATCGAAGGCCACCGCGATGTGGGTGGCATCGGTGCGCTCGCGCAGGTTGGCCAAAATATTGAGAAAGCCAACGATGGCGTTGGTGTAACGGCCATCCTTGGTGGTCAGCGCTTTGACGCCGTAGAAGGCGCGATTGATGATGCTGTTGCCGTCCAAAACCAGCAGACGATTCATAGTCATCCATCCTTTGCGGTTTGATAGACTCATTATACCACACCCCGAGAGAAAATAAAAGAGGGTAAAGAAAAAGCGCACCGAAAAATCGGTGCTCTTTTTGCATTACTTAATCTCTTCGATGTCGTAGGGGGTGGTCTGGTAGACGAAGTAGTTGAGCCAGTTGCTGTATAGCAGGTTGGCGTGACTGCGCCAGGTGACCATCGGGTCACGGGTGGGGTCGTCGTCGGGGAAATAATTCACCGGCACGTCAGGGTTCAGCCCCGCCGCCACGTCGCGGTTGTACTCATTCTTCAGGGTGTCGGCGTCGTACTCGGAATGACCGGTGATGAAGATCTGGCGGCCACCGGGGGACGCCACGGCGTAAATGCCGGTCTCCTCGGAGGAGGCGAGAATCTTCAGCTCCGGCACAGCGGCCACGTCCTCGGTCTTGACCGTCGTATAGCGGCTCTGGGGCACCATGAAGGTGTCGTCAAAGCCACGGAACAGGATGGAGCGCTTATAATCCACCTTGTGGGGATAGATGCCGGAATACTTGAAGCCGAGGGGGTATTTCTGAATGCCGTAGTGGTAGTACAGACCCGCCTGGGCACCCCAGCAGATGTGGAAGGTGCTGGTGACGTGGGTCTTGCTCCACTCCATAATGCCGCAAAGCTCCTCCCAATACTCCACCTCTTCAAAGGGCATCTGCTCTACGGGAGCGCCGGTGATGATCAGGCCGTCATAGTGGTTATCCTTGACGTCCTCAAAGGTCTTGTAGAAGGTGAACAGGTGCTCGGCGGAGGTGTTCTTGGACACGTGGGACTTGGTGTGGATGAACTCCATCTCCACCTGCAGCGGCGAATTGCCCAGCAGGCGAGCCAACTGGGTCTCGGTCTCGATCTTCTTGGGCATCAGGTTGAGCAGAAGAATCTTCAGCGGACGGATGTCCTGGGTGATGGCGCGGGTCTCGGTCATCACGAAAATATTCTCGTCGGTGAGGGTCTGCACGGCAGGCAGATCGTTGGGAATCTTAATCGGCAAAGAGGGGTCCTCCCTTCCTATTTCTTACGCAAAAATACGGGCGATTACAGGCAATCCAGTGCCTGCTTGATGTCGGCGATGAGGTCCTCGGCGCTCTCGATACCGCAGGAGAAACGCACCAGGTCGGGGGACACGCCGGCGGCGGTCAGCTCCTCGTCGTTCATCTGGCGATGGGTGGCAGAGGCGGGGTGCAGGCAGCAGGTGCGGGCATCCGCCACGTGGGTCTCGATGGCGGCCAGCTTGAGGTTCTTCATGAACTTCTCGGCGGCGGCACGACCACCCTTTACGCCGAAGCTGACCACGCCGCAGGAACCCTTAGGCAGGTACTTCTGAGCCAGCTCGTAGTACTGGTCGCCGGGCAGGCCGGGGTACTTGACCCAAGCGATGCGGTCGTCGGACTGCAGATACTCCGCCACGGCCTGACCATTCTCGCAATGGCGGGCCATACGCACGTGGAGGCTCTCCAGACCCAGATTCAGCAGGAAGGCGTTCTGGGGCGCCTGGATGGAGCCCAGGTCGCGCATCAGCTGGGCGGTAGCCTTGGTGATGTAGGCGCCCTCCAGGCCGAAGCGCTCGGTGTAGGTGACGCCGTGATAACTGTCGTCGGGGGTGCACAGACCGGGGAACTTATCGGGATACTTGGTCCAATCGAACTTACCGCTATCCACGATGCAACCGCCCACGGCGCCGCCGTGACCGTCCATATACTTGGTGGTGGAGTGGGTGACGATGTCGGCGCCCCACTCGAAGGGACGGCAGTTGACGGGGGTGGCGAAGGTGTTGTCAATGATCAGCGGCACGCCATGGGCGTGGGCGGCATTGGCAAACTTCTCGATATCCAGCACGGTCAGAGCAGGGTTGGCGATGGTCTCGCCAAAGACGGCCTTGGTGTTGGGACGGAAGGCGGCGTTCAACTCCTCCTCGGTGCAATCGGGAGAGACG
>JAZREF010000021.1:0-4006 GCA_045660625.1 Acutalibacteraceae bacterium | reverse complement strand
CTCACCGATTGGGACATCGTTACCCTCCAGCAGGTCAGCGGTCACTCCGGTCGCGGCATCAGCTATGAGGATTTGGGCGCGCTGATCGACCTGGTCCGTCCCCAGGTCGGTGGCGCCAAGCTGTATTGGCACATGACCTGGGCGTATCAGCAGGACAGCACCCACAACGATTTTGCCAACTACAATAAGGATCAGATGCGTATGTATAAGGGCATCGTCCGCGCCACCACCGATAAGATTCTGACTAACGATAACTTTGTGGGCTATTTCCCCTGCGGCACCTCCATCCAGAATCTGCGTACCTCCTCTCTGGGTGACACCCTCACCGCCGACGGCTACCACCTGAAGGACACCTACGGCGACTATGCCGCCGCCCTGACCTGGTTCTGCTGCCTGACCGGCGCCGACGCCGAGACGGTGACCTACCGCCCCGATTCCATCGCCAATCACTTTGATGAGATCGCCGAGTCGGTGAACAACGCCATTAAAACCCCCCTGGCCATCACCGAGTGTAAGTAAGGTAAACAAAAAGAGGCGCTCCGTATGGAGCGGCTCTTTTTTCATTGTCGATTATTCGGATTTGCGCCAGTATTGAGCGTCAAAGGCGCGGACGGCGGCGATGTACCCCTCCTCGTCGGCGGGGAAGGCCACGCCGTGGTCGGCGTCGGGAATCAGCACCAACTGCTTGGGGGCGGTGCAGGCCTCGTAGTTTTCGCGGCTCATCTCGCAGGGGACGAAACTGTCCACCGCGCCGTGGAGGAACAGTACCGGCACCTTGGCCTTGGCCACCGCGGCGGGGATATCCACCCGATTGGGGTCAAAGTGGCCGTAGAGGATGGCGCCCAGGCGCACCAGAGGATAGAAGACGGCGGGGGGTAATTTCAGCTGGCGAATCACCTTCTTAATAATGGCGGGGGCGGTGGAATACCCGCAGTCCGCCAGCACGCCCACCACGTTTTCGGGCAGGTCGGCGGCGCCTGCCGCCATCGACACGGTGGCGGCGCCCATAGACACGCCCGCCAGAATCACGGGACGATCGGCGCCAAAGCGGCGCTCCAGCTCCCGCGCCCACAGCAGGGCGTCCTTATGCTCGCGGGCACCGAAGGTGATGACGTGGCCGTCGCTGCGGCCGCCGGCACGCTGGTCCACCAGCAGGGCGCTGTGCCCCACGCGGAAGCAGCGGTCCACCGCGCCGTACATATCCCGCTCAGCGCTGCCGCGATAGCCGTGGAAGAGAATCTCCACCGGCGAATCGGGGGTCAGCTCGTAATACCGACCACGCAGGGTCAGGCGGTCCGGGGTGCGGACGGTCATCTCCTCGCGGGGCAGAGACTCCACCCAGTCGTGCCACTGCCGCATACGGGGGTAGAAGGGCTCGAACACCGCACCGGGGATGAGATAGTATTCGCCCTCCTTCTTCTTCGGGCGTTTGCGGACGTAAAAGGTCATCCAAAAGCACACGCCGCAGGCCACCAGCAACACCGCCAGCAACCCCAGCGCAATCCAGAATGCGATCATGGCGCATCCCCTCCGTTTTCTGAGAATTCCTTTTTATTATACTCCCTTTCGGCGGTTTTTCAAGACAAAAACACCACATCGGAGTCCTCTTTTGTCGGGTGGAAAGAAAATTTTCTTGCTTTTGAGACGATTTTCGCGTATACTTTACAAAGCGACGCCCTGCGACAAAACCATTATCGCCCTGACATCCCCGACACCATCCAAGGAGTGAGATGCCAATGACCATCGACGTCAATTACAAAAATAAAAAGCGCTACAACACGGCGCATTATCCCATCCGCCAGCCCAAGTGGATTGTCCACCTCATCCGGCTGCTGTCCCGCCTGACCATGCCCAAGGTGCCGTGGAAGGTGGAAAAGGTGAATATGGAGGGCCTCAAGCCCCCCTATATGATGCTGAGCAACCATATGTACTTCGTGGACTTTAAGCTGGCGGCCATGGGCACCGGCAACCACCGCATCAACAACGTGGTCAGCGTGGACGGCTACTACCGCCGCCCGTGGCTGATGGAGCTCATCGGTGCTATCGGCACCCGCAAATATACTATGGACCTCCACTTGGTCAAGTCCATCAACAAGGTGCTCAAGCGGGGCGACGTGTTGTCCATGTACCCCGAAGCCCGCTATACCCCTTGCGGCACCCTCAACTATTTACCCGAATCGCTGGGCAAACTGGTGAAGATGAATAAGGTCCCCGTGGTCACGGTGGTGCACCACGGCAACCACCTCCACTCCCCCTTCTGGGATTTCCGCCGCAAGCGCAACGTGCCGCTGCACACCACGATGACCCAGCTGCTCACCGCCGAGCAGGTCAAAAGTATGTCGGTGGATGAGATCAACGCCGCCCTGCGGGAGGGTCTGTGGTACGACGACTATCAGTATCAGAAGGATAACGGCATCCGCATCACCGAGCCCTACCGCGCCGAGGGTCTGCACAAGGTGCTGTACCAGTGCCCCGCCTGCGGCAAGGAGCACGAGATGGGCTCCGAGGGCACCGACATCTTCTGCCGCGCCTGCGGCAAGCGCTGGACCCTGCGGGAGGACGGCTATCTGGAGGCGCAGGACGGTGTCACCGAATTTCCCCACGTGCCCGACTGGTTCGCGTGGGAGCGCACCCAGGTGGAGAAGCAGATCGAGGAGGGCACCTATTCCTTCGAGGACGAGGTGGACGTGTACGGATTCCCCCGATTCTGGCGATTCATCCCCCTGGGTCGCGGCAAGATCCGCCACACCATCGACGAGGGATGGGTGGTGGAGGGCCACTATCGCGGCAAGGATTACCGCATCCACCGCCAGCCCATCCAGACCAACGCCCTGCACATCGAATACGACTATTGCTACATCCGTCCCGAGGATTGCATCGACATCTCCACCGAGAACGATTCCCTCTATTGCTATCCCCGCACCCGCACCGACGTGGTGACCAAGCTGGCCTTCGCCACCGAGATTCTGTACGAGCGCAATCGCGCCGCCGGCAAGAACAAGGCCGCGAAATAACGATACAAAAGCAGCCGCTATCGGATGATAGCGGCTGCTTTTTCGTTGCCTTAGGACTTCTTACGGAAGGACATACAGTCGGTGCACTGATCCTTGGAAGGATTGCACTCGTGGGTCCCGATTTGCACGCTGTCCAGGCTGCAATAGTCCTCACAACTGCAATGGTTGGTGCAGGAGGTGACGGTGCAGTGGATGCTGCGGTTGGCTTTTTCCATAACGACAAGTCTCCTTTCGGCGGATTTGACCTTGCGGTCAGGGATAGTATGCCCCCTCATCCGCCCCACAATTCCGTCAGGGTGCCAAAGGTGTAGCCCATTTCCTTCCAGGTGGTAATCACCTCGTCCAGCACCGCCGCATTGGTGGCGGAGGTGGAGTGGAGCAACACCACCGCCCCGGGGTGGATGCGACCCGTAAGCTTATCCAGCGCCTGCTGGCAGGTGGGTTGGTTGTCGGTCTCCCAGTCCACGTAGGCCAGGCTCCAAAAGACGGTGTGGTAGCCCGCGGCGGCGGCCTGACGAAGATTGTCGGTGCTGAATTTGCCCTGGGGCGGGCGGTAGATGCGGGGCATCTCCTGCCCCGTCACGGCGGCGTATTTGTCCGCCACCCCCGCCAGCTCGCGGAGAAAGGCGGTCTCCCCCGCGATAGCGGACATATTGGGGTGGGTGTCGGTGTGGTTGGCCACGATATGCCCCTCCGCCACCATCCGCCGCGCCAGATCGGGGGCGGACTCCAGATAGTGCCCCACCACGAAAAAGGCGGCGGGCACCTGATGCTTTTTCAGGGTGTCCAGGATGGCGGGGGTGTAGCCGTTCTCGTACCCCGCGTCAAAGGTGAGGTAGATTCGCTTTTGGGTGGTGTCGCCGATGTAATAGGCGTCGTAGGCGGCCAGTTGGTCGGCGGTGGCGTTGCCCACCGGCGGCGCCCCCTCCTGCCGGAAGGTGAGCCCCCAATTCTCCCCCGGCGCAGGGAGGGGGAGGGGGGGCTGGGCCAGC
>JAZREF010000020.1:0-6995 GCA_045660625.1 Acutalibacteraceae bacterium | reverse complement strand
ATCCCACATAATGCGGAAGTCGGAAGCGGCAGGCTTCATCGCCGCCAGACGACGGACGGTGTCGTCGGAATAGGTGATGCCATCGGGGTTGGAGTACATCGGCACGCACCACATACCCTTGACGGCGGGGTCGGCGACCAGCGCCTCAATGGCATCCATATCGGGGCCATAGGGGGTCATCTTGACGGGGATCATCTCGATGCCGAAATACTCGGTGATGCCAAAGTGGCGGTCGTAGCCGGGCACGGGGCAGAGGAACTTCACCTTGCCCTGCTGGCACCAAGGCAGGTCGCCGCAGACACCGTGGGAATAGGCAGTGGCGATGTAGTCGAACATCATATTCAGGCTGGAATTGCCGCCCACGATGATCTGGTCGGGGGTCAGACCCAGGATCTCGGCGAACAGGCTCTTCACCTCAGGCAGACCGTCCAGCAGACCGTAGTTGCGCACGTCCAGGCCGTTGGCGGCGGTGTAGCCGTCGCGGGCGTTGACGCATTCCAGCATCTCCAAGGTCAGGTCCAGCTGCTGCACGCCCGGCTTACCGCGGGACATATCCAGCTTCAGGCCCTGGGCCTGATAGGCAAGATACTCCTGCCGCAGGGTCAGCTCGCGCTGCTGCAATTCTTCTTTGCTCATATTTTTTAAGAGGCTCATAGTGGTTCGCCCTTTCGATTTTACATAGTTCGCTTGCCATTATACTCTACTTATATAGGTTTTGCAAGTTAAAATTTTAACTCTTGCAAAGATATGGGCGTTTTTGTGAAAATTCTCGAAAAATACCAAATTTCACGCATAATGTGGATATCTATCCGTTATTTTTGCCCGATGTTTTGCACCGTTTGCAGGGCGGGCGAAAAGTTTTTGTGTTTTTTGAAGAAAAGTCTTGACAATTCGGGTCTTTTAGGCTATAATACGCCTTGCGCTATGGACAATTAGCTCAGCTGGTAGAGCATCCGCTTGACGTGCGGAGGGTCAGCGGTTCGAGTCCGTTATTGTCCACCATAGCATGAAACCCGAACCGCAAGGTTCGGGTTTTTGTTTTTTACAAAGCGGATTGTGCAAGCGGAAAAGTCCGCTTGCAGTGGGTCGGGTCAGCGGTTCGAGTCCGTTATTGTCCACCACACAAGGCCGCTTCGTCAGAAGCGGCCTTTTCTTTTATGCACAAGGAGGTGACGGCGATGGATTTTCACGCACTGTGCCAACAACTGAATCTGGGTGCGCTCATCGAGGAGCCCACACAGCTCTACGGCGGCCTGATGCACAAGATGTACCGTATCGCCACCGAGGGCGGCGTCTACGCCGTCAAGTGCCTCAATCCCCACGTGATGGCGCGCCCCACCGCCGCCGCCAATTTTGCCGCCGCCGAGGAATTGGAGCGCAAACTGGAGCAGACCGACCTGCCCCTCCTTCCCGCCCTCACCATCGACGGACGGAAAATGCAGAAGGTGGGTGGCACTTACTGCTATCTCTTCCCCTACTTTGAGGGCAAGGCGCTGACCGAGGGTGACATCACGCCCCGTCACTGCGCCATCGTAGGCGAGGTGCTGGCAAGGCTCCACGGCGTGGAGCGAAAAACCGAGCCGATACAACGGGAAATCCTCGATTTTGACTGGGAGGGTTTCCCTCTGACGGACGAGGATCAAACTTTGTTAAAGCAAATGCAAGCGGCGGCAAACGACGCCGTTCTCCCTCCCCTATCCACCATCTGTCACAATGATATGGACCCCAAAAACGTAATGTGGAACGGGACGGATTGCCGCGTTATTGATTTGGAGTGCCTTGGCTACGGCTCCCCCTACCTCGAACTGCTGGAGACCGCCCTCTGCTGGGCAGGATACGAGAGCGGCGAGGTGGACTGGGCGCGTTTTTCCGCTTTTGTGGACGCCTATGCTACCCACGGCGGTGACGTTGACACCGACTGGTCGGCAGTGTACGCCGCCAACTGCGGACGACTGGCGTGGCTTCACTACAACCTGCGCCGCGCCGCCGGCGAAGAGGGCGCAGAAGCAACCGCGCTGGGCACAGCCGAGGTAACAAAGACCCTCGCCTGCATCCGCGGCTATGCCGCCACGGGGCAGGCCATCCTCGCGGTGATAGCAAATTCTGTCGAAAATCGTTGATTTTTTATTGCCATCGACTATGCCATATGGTATAATATAGCTTAGTTTTTCAAAGAAGGGAGGCGGCCCTATGCACGAATTGGGCGTACTGCGCAACGCCATCCGCACCGTATCCAACGTAGCGGAGCAAAACCACATCCAACGCATCCAATTCATCACCCTGGAGGTGGGCGAGCAATCCTCTTTCGTCCCCGCTTTTTTCGAAAAGTTGTATCCTGCCGCCATCGACAGTCTCCCCCTCTTTGCGGACAGCGAATTAAAACTGGTGTCCGTCCCCGGCACAGGCCTGGTCATTAAAGAAATCGGATATTAAGAGAGGTTGATACCAATGGAACAGAAATCCCTGGAAACCCCTGTTATGCAAGCCAGCAACATCGACGAGCAGGGCAACGTGCTCTACCTGGACGAGGAGCGTCTGGCACGTAAGGTCGTGGGATTCCCCAAGTGGGAGAACCGCGGCAACGGCCTAGGCATCTACAACTTCATCAAGGCCCGCATCCTGCGTATGGACAACAAGCGCTGGGGCTTCGCCCGCCGCCTGTACCGCATCTTCACCAAGTACGGCGTGTGGTTCCGCGAGAACGGCTGGAAGGGTAAGATGTACAAGAAGGCCATTATGCTGTATCCCCCGATGGAGAAGAACACCTCCACCCTGATTATGCCCCTCAACGTGGACATCACCGAGGAGAGCGAAAAGGTGGTCATCCCCATGGATATGCTCAAGGCGTCCCTCAAGGAGGCCTCCTATATCGGCGGTATGGACACCTGCCTGTGCCGTGAGTCCAACGGCTGCACCGACTTCCCCCACGATCTGGGTTGCCTGTTCCTGGGCGAGGCCGGCCGCATCGTGACCAAGCACAATCTGGGCCGCGAGCTGACCTACGAGGAGGCCTGCGCCCGCGTGGACCGCGCCGCCGAGCTGGGTCTGATGGCTCAGGGCGTGTGGATTGAGGTGGAGCAGCTGCTGTGGGGTGTCCGCAACGACGAGATGGACAAGATGCTGGAGGTCTGCTTCTGCTGCCCCTGCTGCTGCATCGCCATGAACCTGTCCAAGCAGCTGCAGCCTGAGGATCGCGTCCGCTTCCACCCCTCCGGCTGGACCATGGTGCCCGACCGCACCAAGTGTATCGGCTGCGGCGCCTGCGCCAAAGAGGGCGTCTGCCATATGGAGGCCATCGCCATCGGCGAGGACGGCAAGGTGACCATCAACCAGGAGCTGTGCACCGGCTGTGGCGAGTGCCGCAAGCGTTGCAAGTTCGACGTGCTGAAGATCAAGCAGACCATGCCCATGCGTAACGGCCTGCGCGACTACTATTCCGAGGAGTTCAACCTGGATCTGCGTGTGTGGAAGGATCAGGAGGACGCCTGATGAACGACGTGAAAATCATTGAGGTCAAGCAGAGCGTGTTTGAGGACAACAACCGCGACGCCGACCGCCTGCGCGACCAGCTCAAGGCGGACAAGACCTTCTTACTCAACCTGATGTCCTCCCCCGGCTCGGGCAAGACCACCTTCCTGCTGGCGCTGGCCAAGGCGCTGGAGGGTCGGGTGCGGATGGCGGTGATGGAGGCGGATATCGACTCCGCCGTGGACGCCCGCACCATGCTGGATGCCGGCGTGCCCTCCATTCAGATTCACACCGGCGGCATGTGCCATCTGGACGCGGATATGACCCGCCAGGGTCTGTCCCAGCTGGACACCGCAGAGGTGGACCTGGTGGTGCTGGAGAACGTGGGCAACCTGGTGTGCCCCGCCGAATTCGACACCGGCGCGGTGAAGAATATGACCATCCTCTCGGTGCCTGAGGGACACGACAAGCCCCTCAAATACCCGCTGATGTACGAAACCTGCCAGCTGCTGGTGATCAACAAGATCGACGTGCTCCCCTACTTCGATTTTGACATCGACAAGGTGGTGGAATACGCCAAGATGCGCAACCCCGACATCAAAATTGTGTTCGCGTCAGCTCGCACCGGCGAGGGTATAGACGCGGTGGCGGATTGGATTACCGACAGCGTCAAGAATTGGATTGAATAACAAAAAAAGGGCACCGAATCCTCGGTGTCCTTTTTCTTTTACAAATTGGTGCCAAACAAGCGGTTGGCGTTCTCGCGGGTGACGTCCAATAAGTCGTCCGCAGACATACCGCGCACCTCCGCCAAGCGGGCGGCGGTGTGGGCGATCATCGACGAGTCGCACCGCTTGCCACGCAGGGGGACGGGCGCCATATAGGGGGCGTCGGTCTCCACCAGCAGGCGGTCCAGCGGCACACTCTCCGCCACCTCCACCGGCTTGCGGGCGTTCTTAAAGGTTGCCGCACCGCCGAGGCCGATATACAGACCCAGGTCGGTGAGCTGACGCGCCATCTCGGCGCTGCCGGAGAAGCAATGCACCACGCCGCGGGGGCGATACTCCTGCATCAGGTTGAGGGTGTCCTCGTGAGCCTCGCGGTCGTGGAAGATGACCGGCAGATCCAGCTCCATCGCCAACTCAATCTGACGGCGGCACCAGTCCAGCTGCACCTCGCGGGGGGCGTTGTCCTCCCAGTAATAGTCGAGGCCAATCTCGCCGATGGCGCACACCGCGGGGTGTTTCGCCGCCTCACGGACGGCGTCCAGCCAGTCCGCGGTCGCCTCGGACACGAACTCGGGATGGATACCCACCGCCACACGGATATAGGGGTAGGTCTCCGCCAATTGGAGGCTCTTTTTGATAGATTCAGGGTCGGTGGCGCACTGCACCACACCGCACACCCCCTGCTGGGGGAGGGCGGACAACACCGCGTCACGGTCAACGTCAAACTGCTCGGCGTCGTAATGGGCGTGGGAATCAAAAATGAAAGACATAGGTTCACATCCAATCCAAGGGTAGTTAAAAATGATTCGCGCCTGCGTTTTGAACGAATCCAAAGTAAAAAGCCGTCGGTGACCCGACGGCTTTTTTGCATCAGAAATTACTCAGCGAAACCGGACTCAACCAGCTTAACCAGAGCCTCAACAGCGGCCTCCTCGTCGGCGCCGTCGGCGATGACGCGGATAGCGGTGTTACCCACGATGCCCAGAGACAGGACACCCAGCAGAGACTTGGCGTTGACGCGGCGCTCCTCCTTCTCAACCCAGATGGAGGCCTTGAACTCGTTGGCCTTCTGGATGAAGAAAGTGGCGGGGCGGGCGTGCAGGCCTACCTGATTCTGAACGATAACGTCTTTAGAAAACATAGCGATTGCTCCTTTTCTCATCAAAATGCGGTGACGCCGTCACCATCGAAATGGGATGCTTTTTAACGCTATCATTATACCACAAAAAATGGACAAGTCAACGCAAATCGTGTCCCTTTGTCGAACTTTGGATGAGTGCCTTTATTTTCGGTTTTTGTCACTTTTTCGTTTGTGCAGATTGCCCAACACTGTGGAAAACTTTTAGTCATTTTCCGCGTCGGTGTCAACCGCCTTCAAACTCTCGATATAGGCGCGGTCGGCGTCGGTTAGGGGCGCCGTATCCAGCATCTCGGGACGCAGACGATAGGTGCGCTCCAAGGATTGCTGATGCCGCCACTTGGCGATATTGCCGTGGTGGCCGGAGAGCAGAATCTCAGGCACCGCTCTCCCCTCCCACTCCGCAGGACGGGTGTACTGGGGATATTCCAAGAGACCGGCAAAATGGCTCTCGTCGGTGAAGCAGACCTCGTCCGCCAGCACGCCGGGAATCATACGGGACACGCAGTCCACCAGCGCCATAGCGGGGATCTCGCCACCGGTGAGCACGTAGTCGCCGATGGAGATCTGCTCATCCACGATGGCCTCTAAGACGCGCTCATCCACGCCCTCGTAGTGACCGCAGAGGATGCAGATGTTGGGCATCTGCGCCAGCTCGATGGCCCGCTGCTGGGTCAGGGTCTTGCCCTGAGGGGACATATAGATGAGGTGGGGACGCGCACCCGCCTGCTCGCACACCGCGCGGAAGCAGTCGGCGATGGGTTGGGGGAACATCACCATACCCATACCACCGCCATAGGGATAGTCATCCACCTGCATCTGCTTATTCTTAGTATATTCCCGAATCTGGTGACAGTGCAACTCCAAAAGACCTTTATCCTTGGCGCGGCCAATGATGCTCTGGTCGAACACACGGTCAAACATATCGGGGAACAGGGTCATAATGTCAAATCTCATCGTCGTCCAGCAATCCTTTCATGGGGCGCAGGCGGAGAATATCCTTCTTCAGGTTGATCTCCACGATCACGTCGGGGATGGCGGGGATGAGCACCTCGCCGCCCTCGGTCTGCATATGATAGACGGCGTTGGCGCCGGTCTGGCTCACGTCGGTGAGGGTGCCGTACACCTTGTCGCCGTCGTCGGCGTCCACGATGGTCAGGCCGATGAGATCCTGCACCAGATAGTGACCCTTGGGCAGTTTCAGGTCCTTGCGGTCCACGTACAGCATCTTACCGCGGAGCACCTGGGCCTTCTCCACCGTGTCCACGCCCTCCAGCAGGGCCAGGGCGATGTTCTTATGAGGGCGGCCCTTGACCTTAACGGCCTGCTTGCCCTGATTGTCCCAATACAGTTTCTTAAAGGTGGCGAACTGCTGGGGCGAATCGCACCAGGGCTGCACACGCACCTCGCCGCGCACGCCGTGGGTGCCCACGATCTGTCCGGCTTCTAAAAATTTCAGTTGAGGCATATTCATTCCTCCTAACAGAAAGAGGCAAACCGAAACGGTCTGCCTCTGTTCTTGTGCATTAGTCGATCTCTACTGCGACCTTGGCGTCCTGACGGGTGGCAGCGGCGCGCATCACGGTACGCATCGCCTTAGCAATGCGGCCCTGCTTGCCGATGACACGACCCATATCGTCGGGGGCCACGTGCAGGTGGAA
>JAZREF010000019.1:0-6303 GCA_045660625.1 Acutalibacteraceae bacterium | reverse complement strand
ACCCAAAGGAGTTGTAGTCTGTTTTTGGCATATACTACACAATTTGATACAATGCAACGCTGATGTGCGGAGCGTTGCATTCGTTAAACGGCTGTTTTGCCTCCTATATTAACGCATGTATTTCCAGCCGCAGTAATCTTCAATAAACTCTTCTAGCGAAGTTATATAATCTAAATCAAGGTCGTAGAACTCAAGATATACAATTTCGTTGGCATCATCTGAATAGCCGACCAAAACAACCTCCTTTGGATAGTAGAGATCGTATTCATTGTTAGATAACAGCCTAAATTGATATCCATCAATCTCAACCGCAGGCAGGATATTGTCCGCTGTTTTTTCTGTCTGAAAATTGTATGTTGTGTCAAGCCGTGCTTTTTGAATCGCATATTCTTCCTGCGTATAAGTGCAAATAAGGCCGTCCGTTTCATGGGCAAAAATAAAGAAGGCGGAAAACAGATTATAATACTCTGTTTTCTCAGGGTTACCCAGTTCGGATATTTCAGGCATTAGCTTGCTTTCGCTTACCGAATTGGAATACTGTTGTACTGCCTCATCTCCTTCATAACGCTTTAATTGCGTCCATCCTACTATAAGGGAGGAAAAGAAAAGTGTTATTAAAAACAGAACCAAAATGACACCGGATAAGACGAATTTTTTCCATGTTTTTCTATCGGAGAAAATGCACCAAGCCAACAACCCTGCCACAAGCAACGGGATGAGAAAATAAACAACTGCAATGCCAACATTCAGCAGAACATCCTTGACCAAAAGCAAAATGCCCAAAACCATTGCTGTCAAGGGGAGCAATGCACAACAGATAAATCCAATCACTCTACCTTTTGTAAATGCAAATTGTTTCATTGTTATCCCATCCTCCCTACAAGTTTCGTTTTGATTGATACTACTATCTGCATTATATCAATCTCCCCCAAAAAAGCAACCCTCGATGATACAAATTGTATTATCGAGGGTTATCTATTTGGTGCCGGTGGCCGGACTCGAACCGGCACGGTGTCGCCACCGGTGGATTTTGAGTCCACTACGTCTGCCAATTCCATCACACCGGCATTTGGTGCTCACCTATTGTAGCACGGCGATTCGCAAATTGCAAGCATTATTTTTCGTTTTGCCTCACAAAGGCGGCAAACCCCTTGCGCAACCGCCCTCGCTGTGGTATAATATTTCCACCATCTATAAAGGAGTGACCCATTTTGGCAAACAAAACCATCAAATTCAAAATCCCCGTGCTGGCGCTGACCGCACTGTCTGTCGTCTGCTCTCTGCTGATGTTCTGCACCTATTTCTACACCTATGAGGGTGGCTATTACGGCAGCTACTTAGAGTTCGATCTGCCCACCTTCAGCACCCTGATCGGCTGGTCCCTGTGGATGCTGCCCCCGCTGGTGCTGGCCGCCTATCTGCTGCTGCAGAAGCAGGCCTGGAGCAAATTCTGTGTGCCTGCTATGTTCGCCCTGATGGCGGTGTCCCAGCTGTGGTCCATGGGCTCTTACATCGTCCGCTTCTTCCGCAATGCGGAGCTGCTGGACTACATCGACCGTTACGGCTTCCTGGATTCCATTAAATACGTCATCAACTACTTCTCCAACGGCTATCTGTTCACCTGCCTGACGGTGGCGGTGCTGTGCCTGCTGATGGGCTATGCCGCGCTGAAGGGCTTCGCCAACAAGGCGCTGGTGGTGGCTCCCGCCCTGTTCCTGCTGTGGCTGGAAGTGTCCGACTCCTTTGGTTTCGTTTCCAACCTCATCTACTACATTGAGTCGGAGATGTATCTGTACATCATCGACCAGCCCATCATCTACACCGCCTACCTGTCCTTCTACGGTGCGCTGGTGCTGTTCGCCATCGGCCACGGCGCCTTCGAGCCCATCCTGAAGGGCAAGGAGAAGGTTGAGGCCGTGGAGGCCGTGGAGGCCGTGGAGACCGAAGAGGTCGCCGAGATTGCCGAAACTGTCGAGACTGTCGAGGAATAATTCACCTGCGAAAGCGACCCTCTGCGGAGGGTCGCTTTTTTTATTGCCGCCGATCCCCCTGCTCGTAGCGGTGGCGCAGCTTATCCAGCGCGCGGGTTTCCAGGCGGCTGACGTAGCTGCGGCTGATGCCCAGCCGCTGGGCCACCTGCCACTGGGCCAGCGGGGCGCACCCCAGCCCGTACCGCAGGGCGATAATCTGCCGCTCCCGCGGATCCAGGCACTCCCGGATGTAATCCCCCAGCCGCGCCAGCGCCATCCTCCGCTCCAGATCCTCCGCCAGGGTGTCCTCCTGCGCCAGCACGTCCATCAGGGTCAGGGGGTTGCCCTCGCCGTCGGCGTCGATGGGGTCGGACAGCGACAAATCCCGCTCGGTCTTCTTGACGGCGCGAAAATGCATCAGAATCTCGTTCTCAATGCATCGGGCGGCATAGGTGGCCAGCCGCGACCCCTTGCTCGCGTCAAAGGAATCCACCGCCTTGATCAGCCCCACCGTGCCGATAGACACCAGATCCTCCTGATCCCGCGCGTTGGCATAGTGCCGCTTGATGATATGCGCCACCAGCCGCAGATTGTGCTCGATGAGCCGTCGGCGGGCGTCGGCGTCCCCCGCCGCCATGGCCGCCAGCGCCTGCCGCTCCTCCTTGGCGGAGAGCGGCTTGGGAAAGGAGCCGCTATTCACCACCGACAGGACGAAAAACACCATCTGAGACAGAAAATCCACCATCATTGACCACATATCGACCCCTCCTTGCCCTACTGTATGCGCGGAGGGGTCGTCTGTTTTCCACAATCGGTGATGACGGGGTGAAAATCGGGAAAACTACCTCCGAAAGGAGGGAGAATGATGGAAAAAGAGCGTAAGAAGCCCCGCGTGCTGCCCAATCCGCCCCACAAGACCGATCTGGTGGAGCCGATTGTCGCGAACGGCAGTATGCACTTCCCCGGGCAAAATCGCATCGTCACCGACCCCGAGGGCAGTTACACCGGTCGCCCCGTCGACGGCGGCAAACCGGTGCAGGACGCAGACGATCTGTGAGAAACCGAGGCATCCGTAAGGGTGCCTCTTTTCTTTTTTGCCCTGCCGCCGCGTTGCAACAAATTCCGACCCACGGCTTGTCCTATACTGGGGGCAAAACCACCAACGAAAGGATGAGTGCCGTGAAATCCATCGCCCTACCCCGTCGCGGCGAGCGAGACCTCGCCGCCAACCTGCTCTGGTGCGTGGCGGGGCTGCTGGTGCCCCGCGCCACCCTACTGGGGGCGCTGTCCCCCTTCGGCATCGGCCTGGCCGCCTGCGGCGGCGCCGCCAACGCCCCCACCCTGGCCTGCATCGCGGTGGGGTATCTGCTGGCCTCACCCAGCCTGTTGCCGCTACGATACGTAGCGGCGGTGGCGCTGATCGCCGGCGGGCGATGGGTGCTGGACGCCCTTCCCGAGGGCGGGCGGCAGGGATTCGTGCCGCCGCTGCTGGCCTTTATCGGTGCGGCGGGAGCGGGGATGATGAGCCTGCTGGGACACGGGGTGGACGGGTATCGGGTGCTGCTGATTCTCGCCGAGGCCGCTCTGGCGGCGGGGGCGGCGGTGTTCTTTCACATAGCGATGGAAGCCAGCCACTCCCACGACCGCCCACTGACCGCGGGAGGTCAGGCGGCGGTGATTGCCACCGCGGCGGTGGCGGTGGCGGCCGCCTCCACCCTGGAGGTCAGCGGCTTCTCCCCCGGTCGGGTGGTGGCGGCGCTGATGGTACTGCTCTGTGCCCGCATCGGACGGGAGGCGGGCGGATGCGTGGCAGGGTGCGTGCTGGGCGGCAGCCTGGCGCTGACCGCCCCCACCGATACCCCCATCGCCTTGGCGCTCACCTTTGGTGGGCTGGTGGCGGGGGTGTTTGCGCGGTTCGGGCGGGTGACCCAGGCGGCTCTGTTTCTGCTGGGGGCGGTGGCGGTGACCCTCACCGACGCCGACGGCGGCATCGTGATGAGCCTCTACGAACTATTCTGCGCCGCGGTGTTGTTTGCGCTGGTGCCCGCCCGCTGGGAGGGGTACCTCACCCGCCTGCTGGCGCGGCGCCGCGACCTGCCCGCCGCCGAGGGGGTGCGGCGGATGACCGCCCTGCGGCTACAGGTGGCCGCAGGGGCGATGGAGGAGGTGGCGCGGTCGGTGGAGGAGGTGTCCCGCCGCCTGTCCCATCACGGGGCGGCGGATCTGGCCTCCCTCTACCGCGGGTGCGCCGACGGCTCCTGCGTCGCCTGCCCCATGCGGGGCGTGTGCTGGGAACTCCGACGAGACGAGACGCTGGCGGGATTGGAATCCCTCACCCCGCGACTGCGGGAGGTGGGGGCGGTGACCGCCGCCGACCTGAAGAATACGGCCATCGGTTGCCGTCGTCCCGACGCCCTGGCGGACCATCTAACCGCCGCCTACGCCGCCTATCTGGTGCGGGAGGACGCCTGGAGCCGCCTTTTGGACATCCGTCGGGCGGTGGAGCACCAATTCGACGGCACCGCCGCTTTGCTTAACGGGCTGACGCGGCAGTTGCAAGACCCCCACGGGGTGGATTTGCCCCTCTCTCAGCAGGTGCTGAAGGTGTGCGAGGACTACGGAATGCCCATCGAGGAAGCGCTGTGCACCCGCGACGGGCGGGGGCGACTGACGGTAAGCCTGCTGGTGGGTGACGACTGCTTGCCGGAAGGCAAATGGCAGACGCGGCTGGCGCAGGTCTGCGGATGCGCCCTGTCCGCCCCCGCTGTGGCGGCCTGGGGGGAGCGGGTGCGGGTCACCCTCACCGAGCCGCCGCGGTATCGGGTGGAGCGCGGGGTGGCGGGACGCCCCTGCACGGGAGAGACGCTGTGCGGCGACACGGTGCAGACTGCCGACCTGTGCGGCGGGGCGCTGGTCATACTCAGCGACGGGATGGGCTGCGGCGGACGCGCCGCGGTGGACAGCGCCATGGCGGCGGGGATTACCCACCGTCTGTGGCAGGCGGATTTCGCCCCCGACGCCATATTGCAGACGGTGAACGCCGCCCTGCTGGTGAAATGCCGCGAGGAATCCCTCGCCACCCTGGACGTGGCGGTGGTGGACACCCATTCGGGACGGCTGGACCTGTACAAGGCGGGGGCGGCCGCCACCTTACTCCGCAGCGGTGGGCGGGTGAGCCGCCTGGAGCACACGGGGTTGCCGGTGGGCATCCTGCCCGAGGTGCAATTCGCCCACAGCCGCGACACCCTCAACGAAGGGGACGTGCTGCTGATGGTCAGCGACGGCGCCCTGTGCGGCGGGATGGCGGCGGTGGAGGAACTGCTCGCCGCCCATCGCGGGGATATGCAGGCGCTGGCCGAGGCGGTGGTGGAGGCCGCCGCGGCCGCCGAGGGGGACCACCCCGACGACATCACCGCCGTGGCACTGCGGCTGGTGAGCACCGACGAGGAAGATTGACCGCGAAATGCAAATTTCCTCTTGCAAACCCGCCGAAAGTGGTGTACAATAGCAGTTGCTCGCACGGCGTGCGAGCACACATCCGCCCGTGGCGAAGCTGGATATCGCAGTGGATTCCGATTCCAAAGGCCGGGGGTTCGACTCCCCCCGGGCGGGCCAACGAAACCCACCCCACACGATTGTGTGGGGTGGTTTTGTTTTGCCCGGAGGGATTCGAACACTGAGAGGGTGAGCGCCGTTAAGAAAACAGTCGGGTGGACTGTTTTTAGGCCCTAACTCCGCCGCGGCTATGCCGCAAGGACGCAAGACGCGAGGCGTAGCCGAAGCGGCTGTATCCCTCCGGGCGGGCCAAAAAACAGACGCATCACCGCAAGGTGGTGCGCCACAGTGACTAAACAACCGTAACAATATTTGTACGGCACCTTCAAGTGGCTACAAAAGCAGAAAAGACCACACAATTGGCTTAGGCCTTTTGTGTGGTCTTTTTGTTTGTTATAGTTTTCGTATCTTCTGTTCTATCTGCTGTATAGCACCGATAAATTCTTCATCACTCTGCCCCGTAGGATCGGACAACCCCCAATTATCATCGAAGGCTCTGCCGATGAAGGGACAGCCTACATCGCACCCCATAGAGATAGCAATATCGGGAGATGGAATTTTATCAAAGGTCTTGCTGTACTGTGTCAACTCCATATCAATGCCGTAGAGCTGTTTTATCAGCCGTACTGCATCTTGATTGATCTGCGGTTTTGTTTCCGTGCCTGCTGAGTAAAAATCGAACGCATCCCCACGTAGATGTTTTCCGAGCGCTTCGGCAATTTGGCTACGGCAGGAATTGTGTACGCAGATAAAAGCTACTTTTTTCTTCATATCAGAA
>JAZREF010000018.1:0-10041 GCA_045660625.1 Acutalibacteraceae bacterium | reverse complement strand
GGACTTTCTGCTGGCGGAGATGGCGGATCTGGCCACCCTGCCCGAGACGGTGCGGGGCCACGTGGAGGAATTGCGCCTGCGTGGCAGTAGCTTCGACCGCTTTTTCGCCCTGATGATGGGGGCGGGGCTGACCCTGCGGGCCCCCGACGGGGAGCGGCGGGTCACCTTGGCGGACGGCTATCCCACCCTCAATCTGACGGTACAAAAAGAGGAGGCGGGCCTGCGGCTGTTCGGCGACGAGGCTATGCCGCTGTACGGCGCCCGCACCCTGTATCTGCTCCACCGAGGCAAACTGTACCGCACCGGCACGGACTATACCCGCCGTATGGGCGAGTGGATCCACCTCAGCCACCGCCATCGGGACGGCGTGTTCATCGCCCCCGACCAGTTGGCGGTATTCTGCGGCGGGGTGCTGCCCACCCTGCGCCCCTACGTCAGCCTGCGGGGGGACGTGGCGGCGCTGGAGACCTACACGGCGCCCCGTCTGGATGCCGCGGTGCATTTGGATCGCCTGCCCACGGGGCAGGTGACGGCGCAGGTCACCCTTGGCTACGGCGGACGCACCGCCCCCTATGACGGCGCCCCCCAAAGCTGGCAGGATCCGCTGGCGGAGCTGCCTCTGCGCTTGGTACTGGACCGCTATTTCAGCGGACGCTTGGGCGAAGATACGCTGGTGGGCACGTGGGAGGACGACACCCTGTTCGATTTCCTCACCCGCGGCATTACCCGCCTGCAGGAATTGGCGCAGGTCACCTCCAGCGGGGGATTCCGCCGCTTTGGCTTGGCCCCCGCCCCCAACGTGAAACTGGGGGTCAGTCTGGTGGACGACGTGCTGCGTATGACGGTGGACGTGGGCGACCTGGACCGCAATGAACTGGCGGGCATCATCGCCGGCTATCGGGACAACCGCCTGTACCATCGCCTGAAGGATGGACGGCTGATGCCCCTGACCGACAGCGCCCTCGCCCCCTTGGCAGAACTGGCGGAGGGGTTGGCCTTATCCCCCACCGCCCTGCAGGCAGGGCAGATCGACCTACCCCGCTATCGGGCGCTGTACGTGGATAGCCTCCTGCGCCGTCAGGGTCTGGACGTGCGGCGTGACCGCCTGTTTGAGCAATTATCCGCCCGCCATCAGCAGGCGGTGGAGGCCCACTATGAGATACCCGCCGCCCTGCAGCCCATCCTGCGCGGCTATCAGCGGGCGGGCTACCGCTGGCTGCGGGCGATGGAAGAACTGGGATTCGGCGGCATCTTGGCAGACGATATGGGTCTGGGTAAGACGGTGCAGATGATCGCCCTGATGCTGGCCGCCAAAGAGCGGGGGGTCACCATCCCCTCGCTGGTGGTATGCCCCACCTCGGTGGTGCTGGGATGGGAGCAGGAGATCGCCCGCTTCGCCCCCGCGCTGAAAGTACTATGTATCATCGGTGACGCCGCCGAGCGCCGCCGCCGTCTGGTGATGGCGGGGGACTACGACGTCATCGTCACCTCCTACGACATCCTCAAGCGGGACGTGGTGCAATACGCGGACCTCTCCTTCCACTATCACGTGCTGCACGAGGCCCAGTATATCAAAAACAGCGCCACCCAGAACGCCCGCGCGGTCAAGGCCATCCGCTCGGTACAGCGGTTTGCCCTCACCGGCACACCCGTGGAGAATCGCCTCGGTGAATTGTGGAGCATTTTCGATTTTCTGATGCCGGGATTTCTCTATTCCCATCAGAAATTCCGCAATCGGTTTGAGACGCCCATCCTGCGGGGGGACAACCGCGTGTTGCGGCGGTTGGGGGAACTGGTGTCCCCCTTTATCCTACGGCGCCTGAAGCAACAGGTGCTCACCGAACTGCCCCCCAAGACCGAGCGGGTACTGCCCGCGGATATGGAGCGCCCCCAGCGGCAGGTGTATCTGGCGGCGGTGGCGGACCTGCGGCGGCAGTTGTCGGGTAGCGGGCGTATGGCCGCCCGCCAGCGGATGACGGTGCTGTCCCACCTGACCCGTCTGCGGCAGATCTGCTGTGACCCCCGCCTGTGCTGTGAGGGGTACAACGGACAGAGCGGCAAACTGGACGCCTGCGTAGAACTGCTGCGGGAGGCCACGGCGGGCGGGCACAAGGTGCTGCTGTTCTCCCAGTTCACCTCTATGCTGGCCCTCATCCGTGAGCGGCTGGAGGCGGAGGGTATCCGCTATTACGTCCTGCAGGGCTCCACACCGAAAGAGGAGCGCGCGCGGCTGGTGGACACCTTTAATCGCGATGACACCCCCGTATTCCTCATCTCGCTGAAGGCGGGCGGCGTGGGTCTCAATCTCACCGGCGCGGATATGGTCATCCACTACGACCCGTGGTGGAATCTGGCGGTGGAGAATCAGGCCACCGACCGCGCCCACCGCATCGGGCAGAAAAATCGCGTGCAGGTGGTGCGGCTCATCGCCCGCGACACCATCGAGGAGAAGATCCTGCAGATGCAGGAGTCGAAGTGGCTGCTGGCGGAGCAGGTGGTGGGCAACAAGACCCCCGCCATCACCGACCTGACGGTGGAGGAACTGCTGGAATTGATCGAATGAGGCGTTTTTGCCTCCACCCCAGCAACTTGCACAAGAAATTGGGGTGTGACAAGCGGATAATTTTTTAACAAAACTATTGTATGCCACCGAAAAATGCGCTATAATAAGTGCGTCAAAGTAAATTACCTTCAAGGAGGACTAAATTATGGCACTCGTAAACACCAAGGAAATGTTCCAGAAGGCCTATGAGGGCGGCTACGCCATCGGCGCTTTCAACGTCAACAACATGGAGATCATCCAGGGTATCGTGGACGCCTGTAAGGAGCTGAACAGCCCCGTCATTCTGCAGGTTTCCGGCTCTGCCCGTAAGTATGCCCGTCACGCCTATCTGTACAGCATGGTCAAGACCGCCGCTGAGGAGACCGGTCTGCCCATCGCCCTGCATCTGGACCACGGCTCCAGCTTCGAGCTGTGCAAGGAGTGCATCGACGGCGGTTTCACCTCCGTTATGATCGACGGCTCTCACCTGGACTACGAGGAGAACGTAGCCCTGACCAAGAAGGTTGTTGAGTATGCCCACGCCCACGGCGTTACCGTTGAGGGCGAGCTGGGTCAGCTGGCCGGCGTCGAGGACGAGGTCAGCGTAGAGGCCGACAAGGCTCAGTACACCGATCCCGATCAGGTTCTGGACTTCGTGACCCGCACCGGCGTGGACTCTCTGGCCATCGCCATCGGCACCAGCCACGGCGCTTTCAAGTTCAAGCCCGGTCAGAACCCCCAGCTGCGCTTCGACATCCTGCAGGAGGTTATGAACCGCCTGCCCGGCTTCCCCATCGTGCTGCACGGCGCTTCCTCCGTTATGCAGGAGTACGTGGCTACCGTTAACCAGTACGGCGGCCAGATGGCCGACGCCATCGGTATCCCCGAGGATATGCTGCGTCAGGCCGCTAAGATGGCTGTCTGCAAGATCAACGTGGACTCTGACCTGCGTCTGGCTCTGACTGCCGGTATCCGTAAGCACTTTGCTGAGGAGCCCACCCACTTCGATCCCCGCCAGTACCTGGGCGACGGCCGTGCCAACATCACCGCCGTTGTGAAGCACAAGATCGAGAACATCCTGGGCAGCGCCGACCGCGCCTAATTCCCCTAAGTAACACCGCAGGCGCAGAGGCATCCCCTCTGCGCCTGCTTTTTTCGTCTTAGCCGACCTCGTCGGCTACATCCCCACCCAAGGAGGTACGTCTATGCTGTTAGTGCTGGATATGGGAAATACCAATATCACCATCGGTGTGTACGAAGGCAAGCAACTCAAACTGCAATCCCGCATCGCCACCGATCGCACCAAGATGGAGGATCAGTACGCCGTGGAGCTGATGGACCTGATGCGGCTGTACAAGCTGGAGAGCACCGCCTTCTCGGGTGCCATCCTGGCCTCTGTGGTGCCGCCCCTCAACCACGCCCTCATCGGCGCGGTGAAGAAGGCGGTGGGTGTCACCCCTCTGCTGGTCGGTCCCGGCACCAAAACGGGCCTCAACCTGCGCATCGACAACCCCTCCCAGCTGGGCGCTGACCTGCTGGTGGGCGCGGTGGCCGCGGTGGACGCCGTGGGCTACCCCTGCATCGTGTGGGATCTGGGCACCGCCACCACCGTGTCTGTGGTGGATGACAAGGGTGCCTTCCGCGGCGGCGCCATCATCCCCGGCATCCAGACCGCGCTCAGCGCCCTGGCGGCCGGCACCTCCCTGCTGCCCCAGATCAGCGTGGACGCCCCCGACAAGGTGATTGGCTCCAACACCATCGCCTGCCTGCAATCCGGCGCCGTCTACGGCAACGCCGCCCTCATCGACGGGATGAACGCCCGCATCGTGGAGGAGCTGGGCTACGACGCCCCTGTGGTGGTCACCGGCGGCCTCGGCCGCGAGATCGCCCCCCAGTGCCGCAGCAAGGTCACCTATATGGGCGAACTGCTGCTGGACGGCCTGCGCCTCATCTACGAGAAGAATCAAAAGTGACAACAATAATCGCATTCTATCCTATGACGGGACAGCCGTGAGCGCCCCAGTCGAATATGGAAGGATGCGTGTATATATAGTCCGAAACGTGGTATTCCCTATGGGAAACGACAGTAAAGGAGAATTGTTATGAATACCAAAGAAAAAACCTTACGGCTGGTGCAGTTGGGTCTGCTTTCCGGCCTCATCATCCTGCTGCAGATGTATCTGGTGATCCCCCTGCCCGGTAGCCTGACCCTGTCGCTGGTGCTGGTACCCATCGTGGTGGGCGCCGTGCTGTACGGTCGCGGCGCCGGCGCTCTGCTGGGCGGCGTGTTCGGCGTGGTGGTGTCGGTGATGGCCATCCAGGGTCAGCTGGGTCTGCTGACCAATATGATGGTGGCCTACAACCCCATCCTCACCGTGGCCATCTGTATGCTCAAAGGTATCGCCGCCGGCTGGCTGGCGGGTCTGGCCAACGGCCTGTTCAAGAAGCACCCCCTGCTGGGCGTCTTCTCCGCCGCGGCGGTGGCGCCGCTGGCCAACACCGGCATCTTCGTGGCGGGTATGCTCACCGTGTTCCGCGGCGTGATGCTGGACTTCGCCGACGGCATCGGCATGGGCGGCGTGGGCGCCGTCTATTTCGCCATCGTGGTGCTGGTGGGTATCAACTTTGTCATCGAGTTCGGCGCCAATCTGGTGCTGTCCCCCGCCATCTCCTCCATCGTGAAGGCGGTCAAGAAAATCGGCAAGTAAAGAATGAAAAGGTCTGTGGCTGACGCCACAGACCTTTTTTGTTACAATAGTAGTGACAAGAGCAGCATCTCCCGCGCCTTGGCGTAGATGGCTTCAAAATCCCGCAGAGGAAGTGGATTTTGACCCTGACCCAGTTCTAACGTAAAAGCGGGGCGGCGGAAGGCGTCGATGAACCAATCCTTAAACCCGCCGTGGGCGGCGGATGCCGACGGATCCGCCATCCGATACCCCGACACGGCGGAGAACACCCGTGCCATCATCTCGCTTTGGGGTGGGGTGTGGTCGCCATACCGCCAATAGATCTCCTCCCCCTGGGTGTGGAGCGCCACCGCGTGGCGAAAGGGCACGCGACGACACAAATCTGTAAGCGCCCGCGTTTCCGGCTCACTTTCGGGGGTTTCGCCGCAATTTTTGCCGCTTTTTTGCGCTAAGGCTTGCATTTCGGCCCATCCTGCGTTAAAATTAGAGTTGATATCCACCCCGCGGGCGTTGCCACGCCACACACCGGGGGTGTCCGCCCCCAGCCCTGCCGCCGTGGCGGCATAGGCGCCGGCGGCGACACTGCCGTAGCGGGCAATCTCCACCCCGTCGGGGTTAACCAGTGGCACCAGCCACACCTGCCGCCCCCGCAGGGCGCGGGCGAGAGACACGCCGCACAGCGGCAGATCGGCACGCAAGTGGGAGGCCATCTCCTCCCACAGCCGCAGAGCGCACAGGGTGGTCAGCCACTCCTGCCCGTGGAAGGCGGCGGCCATCAGCACCCGCGTGTCGGCGTCCTCACCCAGTATCAGGGCAGGGATCTCCCGCCGCAGCAGGCTGTGCCCAATCACCTGCCGCCGCAGGCAGGTATACCGCCCACACAGGGCGGCGATAAGCCCCCGGGTCACCCCATAATCGATCGGTTGCGGGCGGGTCAGCCGCCCCTGCACCCCCACGTACATACCATTCATCCCTTTCAGGAGGATTACTATGGATCATTTGATTGAGAAAACCAAAGAGCGCTCCACCGCATTCCAGGGTTGTCTGCTCCGTCTGGACGTGGACACCATCACCCTGCCGGACGGCAAGGAGGGTATCCGCGAGTACATCCGCCATCCCGGCGGCGTGGGCGTGGTCGCCCTCACCGAGGAGCGGGAGGTGCTGCTGGTCAAACAGTACCGCTATCCCTACGGCGAGGTGCTCACCGAAATCCCCGCAGGCAAGCGGGATAAGGGCGAGGAGCCGCTGGTCACCGGTATGCGTGAACTGGAGGAGGAGACCGGCTATCGTGCCGCCAACTATATCTCCCTGGGTTGCATGTACCCCACCCCCGGCTGCTGCGACGAGAAAGTGTACATCTATCTCGCCACCGGCCTGACCCAGTCTGAGGCACACCCCGACGCCGACGAATTCCTGGACGTGGAGCGTTGCCCCCTGGACGAGATGGTCCGCCGTGTGCTGGCGGGTGAAATCACCGACGCCAAGACCCAGATCGGCATCTTGAAAGCGAAAATGTGGCTGGATAGCCAAAAGGAGGGCGTGTAATGAGCAAATCCTGCAACTGCGGCTGGAAGCGTAAGTGCCTCAACACCGCCATCATTCTGTTTCTGGCAATGATTCTGTTCTTCCAGGGCATCTCCCTCTTCGCCATCGCCCTGGCCCCCACCGTCTCCCCCGCCAAGGCCATTACCGAGGCCACCTGGCTGGTGCCCACCTGGATTGTCGCCATCGTCGCCATCTACGGCGCGGTGGCGCTGTGCAAGGTGTGGAGAAAGCGGGAGAAACTGCTGCTCATCCCGCTGGTGCTCAGCGTGGCAGGCGCCGTGCCCGCCACCGCCGTGGCGCTGACCATCCGCGCCGCCTACAACGACGTGGTGGGTCTGGACGGCAACATCGCCCTCACCGATTGGGAGTGGTTCTGGCGCCACGCCACGCCGATGATCATCGCCCTGGTGGTTGTCGTGGTGGCGATTGTCCGCATTAAGGCTCTGCGCGACGAGCGCATCCGCAAGGAGAACGAGAGCTACGTGGACCGCTTCACTCCCGACGCGGATCCCACCGCCGCCCCTGCTCCCCGCAAGAAGTTGAGCAAAAAGCAGCGCAAGGCGCAAAAGAGTGGTCATTAATCTCTATGCCGCACCATCGCAAGATATGAGAAAAGGGTGTGATTCCATTGGAATCACAGCCTTTTTTGTTACGTTTACAGACCCAGCAGGCGCTTGGCGTTACCGCAGGCAATCTTCTCCCGCTCCTCGTCGGTGAGACCCAGGGTGTCCAGCAGGCGCCACTCCAGCGTGGCGGTGTGCCAGGGGGTATCGGTGGCGAACAGCAGGCGATCCACGCCGTGCTTCTCCACGATCATCTCGGCGTGATACTTGGACAGGCGGCCGTAGCCGAAGGAGGTGTCCAGATACACGTTGCGGCCACAGAGATGGCGCAGCACGTCCTCGCCGTATTGCAGGCCGCCCCAGTGAGCCGCCACAACGGGGGTCTCGAAGCAATCCAGCACCGACGCCAGACCGTCCGGCATACAGCCGTAGGGAGGCGGGAATCCGTAGTCCACACCGGAGTGGAACACGGTGATCAGCCCCAACTCGGAAATCTTGCGGTAGAGCGGCTTCCATCGGGGGTCGTCCACCGCAAACTGCTGGTACTCGGGGTGGAATTTGACGCCCTTCAGACCCAGCTCCTTGATGCGCTCCAACTCCTCAAAGGCGTCCTCCGCACCGGGGAACACCGAGCCGAAGGAGATGATATCCGTGCCGTTGTTGATGGCGGCGGCGAAGTTATTCACATTGGTCTGCTGCTTGGCGTTGGTGGCGATATTCAGCACCACCGACACGTCCACCCCGTCCTGAGCCATCCGCTGGCGCAATCCGTCCAAGGTGCCGTCGGTATAGGGCATCAGGCCGCCGCCCACGCGGCTGAGTCGGCCAACCGCCCGCTCTGCCAGGTGCTCGGGGAAGCAATGGGTATGAAAATCGATAACCATACGGTCACCTCGCAATCATCAAAATCAGATGCTCTCAATCTTAATCAGGCTGGTGTTGCCGGTATCGCCGGGGGCGCCGCCGGTGATGACGATGTGGTCGCCCTTCTTCAGCGCCATGGTCTGCTCCGCCATCTTCTTGGCGGTGTAGAACAGCACGTCGGTGGAGGTAAACTTCTCGCACATGGCGGGGGTGACGCCCCAGGACAACGCCAGCTTACGCCAGGTGCCCTCGTCGGTGGTCATTCCGATGATGTCCACGGGGGAGCGGAAACGGGAGACCATACGGGCGGTCATACCCGACAGGGAGCAGGCCACGATGGCCTTGGCGTCGATGTCGATGGCCATACCGCAGGTGGAGTGGGAGATGGCGTCCACGTGATTGCGGATCTCAAACTCCACACTGTAAAAAATCTTCTTGTAGTTGATGCTCTCCTCAGCGGTCTTGGCAATCTTGGCCATGGTCTTGACCGCCTGCACGGGGTATTTGCCCGCGGCGGTCTCGCCGGACAGCATAATGGCGGAGGTGCCGTCGTACACGGCGTTGGCCACGTCGGAGATCTCCGCACGGGTGGGACGGGGGTTGTGGATCATAGATTCCAGCATCTCGGTGGCGGTGATCACCCGCTTGCCCATCATACGGCACTTGGTGATCAGCTTCTTCTGGATGGTGGGCAGCTTCTCAAAGGCGATCTCCACGCCCATATCGCCGCGGGCCACCATAATGCCATCACAGTGCTGGCAAATCTCTTCAATATTATCCACGCCGGACTGGTTCTCAATCTTGGCAATGAGTTCCACGTCGGTGACCTTCAGCTCGTCCAGGTAGGCACGCACATCCAGCAGATCCTGCTTGCAGGACACAAAAGAGCAGGCGATGAAATCCACCCCGTTCTGCACGCCAAAGGCGATGTCCGCCTTGTCCTGCTCGGAGAGGTATTTCTGCTTCATCACCTTGCCGGGGAAGGACATGCTCTTGCGGTTGGACAGCTCGCCGCCGTCGGTGACCACGGTGTGAATGTTGGCGCCGTCGATGGCGGTGACGTCAAAGGCCAGCAGGCCGTTATTCAGCAGGATAGTGTCACCCACCTCCAGCTCGTGGGGCAGGTTGACGTAGCTCACCGACACGCGGTGCTCGTCGCCCTCCACCTCGTCGGTGGTAAAGGTGAAGATATCGCCCTCGTTCAGGAAGATGGAGCCGTTTTCGAAGGTTTTGATGCGATATTCGGGTCCCTTGGTGTCCAGCATAATGGCGATGGGCAGATTCAGGTCCGCGCGCACCTTCTTCACCAGGTCGATGCGGTACTGGTGATCCTCATAGGTGCCGTGGGAGAAGTTGAGGCGTGCCACGTTCATACCAGCCTTGCACAGGCCGATCATAATCTCCTCAGAGTCGGTGGCAGGACCGATGGTACAGACGATTTTGGTTTTACGCATACACACATTCCCCCAGTGTAATGAAATCATCATTATTATATCATTTTTGCGTCAAAAATCAACGAAAACCTTTAAAAATTCGCAAAAAAGCCGTGAAATAGCGCAAAAAAAGACCGTAGACGCATTGTCTACGGTCTTGGCTTTCAGAGCCCTGAGAACTGAATAAAGTCACATTGAAAAGAGTGAGGAAAGAACCAGCTGCAGGTCGCGGGCATCACACCGCTTCCTGTCAAAATGTGTTCGTATACATCTGTTCGAATTTGTAGGTCAAGCCCTCGATCTATTAGTACTGTCAAGCTAAAGACATCACTGCCCTTACACACACAGCCTATCAACCACGTAGTCTTCGTGGGATCTTACCTGATTACTCAGTGGGATATCTTATC
>JAZREF010000017.1:0-64344 GCA_045660625.1 Acutalibacteraceae bacterium | reverse complement strand
TTCAGACCCAGGTTCAGGATGGTATCCATCATACCGGGCATGGAAGCGCGGGCGCCGGAACGAACGGACACCAGCAGGGGGTTCTCCTTGTCACCGAACTTCTTGCCGGTGATACCCTCCATCTTGTCGATGTGCTCCATGATCTGAGCCTTGATCTCATCGTTGATCTTGCGGCCGTCCTCATAGTACTGGGTGCAGGCCTCGGTGGACACGGTGAAACCCTGGGGCACGGGCAGACCGATCTTGGTCATCTCGGCCAGGTTAGCACCCTTACCGCCCAGCAGCTCACGCATGGAAGCGTCGCCTTCGCTGAACAGGTAGACAAACTTGTGACTCATGTTTTTTACCTCCAAATTTGATTTCAGATTTCTCTGCAGAGGGGCAGGGCGTTCGAGGTTTTCACCGTCCTGCCCGCTGGCTCTGCAAAGCCGCTTAATAGTGTATCATATATAGCGCAAAAATGCCACCCTTTTTTTGAAATTTTTCGAAATTTTTACAAATCATACAAATTGTGCGTTTTTGAAAAGATTTTTTGTCGCTTTTCGGTCAAATTTTACGATTTTTTGATGGGGTAGGAGAGGGCGTCGAGGACGTCGCCACCTACGGTCACGCAATAAGGTGAGAGAAGGCGAAGGCCCCCTTGTGTAAAGGGGGCTGTCAGCCGACAGGCTGACTGGGGGATTGTAGCCGCCAAACGGCGGCGTAGCGAGCGTTTGACAATCCCTCCGACCTCGCTGTCGCTCGGCCACCTCCCTTTGCACAAGGGAGGCGCGCCGTCTTCGACGGCTAAGAGGTTACAAAAAGGTGGGATAGAATCCGTAGGGGCGGGCGCCCACATCCGCCCGCAAAGCGGATTTCACCCCATTACAAAAATCCTCTTGCGGTGGGGGAGAATGTTTGATATAATGTTGTGTGAAATAAGAAATACACAGCCGGACACCGCGTGATGTCCGGCCTTTAGGCATATCATTTAGGAGGTTTTCTACTATGATTTTTCAGAAGAAAAAGAGCGCCATCGACTGGCTGATCGTGGGTCTCGGCAACCCCGGTATGGCGTATGACGGCACCCGCCACAACGCGGGCTACGACGCCCTGTGTGTGCTGGCGAAGGATCACAACATTCGCCTGGATAAAAAGCAGTTTAAGGCTATGGTGGGCACCGGTGACATCGGTGGCAAAAAGGTGATGCTGATGTTCCCCCAGACCTTTATGAACAACTCCGGTGAGGCGGTGCGGGAGGCCATGGCCTTCTACAAAATGACCCCCGATCAACTGCTGGTGTTGTCCGACGATATCGCGCTGAACCCCGGTGTCATCCGTGTGCGTAAAAAAGGTAGCGACGGCGGCCAGAAGGGTCTGCGCAGCATCATCGGCTGTATCGGCGACGACAATTTCCCCCGCATCCGCATCGGCGTGGGTGCCAAGCCTCACCCTGCCTACGACCTGGCGGATTGGGTGCTGAGCAAGTATAAGAAAGAGGAGCGTCCCTTGATGGAGGAAGCCTTTGAGAAGGCGGCCGGTGCGGCGAAAACCGTCATCATCTCCACCGTCGAAGACGCGATGAATAAGTATTCTCATTGAGGATTGAGTTATGAGCATTTGGGATAAAGGGCTGGCGAATCTCGCCGCCTATCGTGGCGTGTGCGATGACCTCGCCGCACGCCGCACACCCATACAATTGGTGGGTCTTGCCCACATTCATAAGGTGCTGTTTGCCGCCTCGCTGGTGGCCTCGCTCAAGAAACGGGCGGTGATGCTGGCGGGTGACGAGGCAGAGGCCAACCGCCTGACTGAGGACTTGAAAGCCCTCGGTCTTAGGGTGTTGTACCTGCCTGCCCGCGAACTGTCCCTGCGACAGATCGAGGCGGCCGGCCGCGAGTACGAGCAGATGCGCTTGGGCGTGCTGGCGGCTATGGCGGAGGGCGGCTACGACATCGTGGTGGCCTGCCCCGATGCGGCGATGCAGTACACCATCCCGCCCGACACCCTGCTGGAGCGCACCCTGGAGATCGTATGCGGTGCTCAGTTGCCTGTGAAAGACCTGCCTGCCGCTCTGTCTGCGGCGGGCTATGAGCGTTGCGCCCAGATCGAGGGCGTGGGTCAGTTTGCGGTGCGTGGCGGTATCGTGGACGTGTACCCCGCCTCCTGTCCCGCGCCCATCCGTATGGAACTGTGGGGCGACACGGTGGACACCCTGGGGTATTTCGACCTCATCACCCAGCGCCGCACCGAGCAGTTGGACGCGGTGGCGATTCCTCCTGCGGCGGAGATTATGTACGACGACGCGGTGGCGCTGGCGGCGGATATTGATGCTCTGGCGGGGAGCCTGCGCACCAAAAATGCCGCCGAAGTGCGGGAGAATCTGCGCCGTGACGTGGAGCGCCTGCGTGGGGGTGCCAGACCGGGGTCTGTGGACAAGTATTTGCACCTGATTTACCCTGTAAAGGCGAACGTCTTTACATATATGCGCGACGCCTTGCTGATTGCCAGCGAACCCAGTAAAATCAAGGAAAGAGTGCGCACCTACCTGTGGCAGTTGGAGCAGGATGAGACCGCTCTTTTGGAAGAAAATCAGCTGTGTCGCGGTCTGATGGAATACGCCCCGAGTTGGGAAGAAATGACCGCCGAAATGGAGAAAAAGGCCACCATTTTGATGGACAATTTCTCCCGCGGCGGCATTGGTCTGCCCACCGCGAAGATGTACACGGTGGACGCGCGACAGCTGCCCGTTTGGTCGGGTCGTGTGGAACTGCTGGCGGACGATCTGCGGGATTTGCTGGCGCGGAAAATGGCCTGCGTGGTGCTGGCCGGTAGCGAGGAAAAGGCCGCCCAAACTCTGGCGGAGGATCTCAAGAAAGCGGGTCTGCCCGCCCTGTACGCCAAGTCCCCCGAGGCGCCCATTCGCGGGCAGGTGCTGGTGATGGCCGGCGGCCTGTCGGCGGGTATGGAATACCCTGAGGCGCATCTGGCCATCCTCACTCACGGCCGCGCGGTGAAGCCCATTCGCCGCAACCGCCGCCGCAGTAAAGACAGAGGCTTGGAGATTCACAGCCTGTCTGAATTGCAGATCGGCGACTACGTGGTGCACGTGACCCACGGCATCGGTATTTACCAAGGCGTGCACCAAATGAACGTGCAGGGCGTGGTCAAGGACTATATCAAATTGGAATATGCCAAGGGTGACACGTTGTACGTGCCGGTCACCCAGCTGGATTTGGTGAGCAAATATATCGGTACCAAAGAGGACGTGACCCTGAAACTCCACCGCCTGGGCGGTCAGGAGTGGCAGAAGGCCAAGACCCGCGTCAAGACCGCCGTCAAAGACATCGCCAAGCAGTTGGTGGTGCTGTACGGCAAGCGGATGGCGTCCCCCGGCTATGCCTTTGGCCCCGACGAGGAGTGGCAGTACGATTTCGAGCGCCACTTTGAGTATGAGGAAACAGAGGATCAACTGCGCTGTATCGACGAGATCAAGAGCGATATGGAACGGCCGGTACCTATGGATCGTCTCTTGTGCGGCGACGTGGGATTTGGCAAGACCGAGGTGGCGCTGCGTGCGGCGTTTAAGTGCGTCAGCCAGAGCAAGCAATGTGCCATCTTGGTGCCGACTACCATTCTCGCCTTCCAGCATTATAATACCATTCTCAAACGATTTGAAGGATTCCCTGTGAAGGTGGAGATGCTCTCCCGTTTCCGCACGCCGAAGCAGCAGGCGGACGTCGTGCGCCGCGTCAAGAGCGGCGAGGTGGACATCGTGGTGGGTACCCATCGTCTGCTGAGTCAGGACGTGGAGTTCCGCGATCTGGGTCTGTTTGTGGTGGACGAGGAGCAACGCTTCGGCGTGGCGCAGAAGGAGCGCATCAAGGAGATGACCCCCAACGTGGACGTGCTGACCCTCTCCGCCACCCCCATTCCGCGCACGCTGAATATGGCGATGAGCGGCATTCGCGATATGTCGGTGATCGAAGAGGCGCCGATGGATCGCCGTCCGGTGCAGACCTACGTGCTGGAGCACGACAACGGCGTCATCGCCGACGCCATCCGCCGGGAGATGCGGCGTGACGGACAGGTGTATTACCTGCACAACCGGGTGGACAACATCGAGCAGGTGGCGGCGGGATTGCAGATGCGTATCCCCGAGGCCCGCATCACTGTGGCACACGGCAAGATGAACGAGGAGGAACTGTCCGAGATCTGGCGGCAGGTGTTGGAGCACGAGGTGGATATCCTGGTGTGCACCACCATCATCGAGACGGGTGTGGACATCCCCAACGTGAACACGCTGATTATCGAGAACGCCGACCGCTACGGCCTGTCTCAGCTGCATCAGCTGCGCGGTCGTGTGGGTCGTTCGTCGAGACGAGCCTATGCCTATCTCACTTTTACCCGCGGCAAGCAGTTGACGGATATTGCCCAAAAGCGATTGGAAACCATGCGCGACTTCACCGAGTTTGGCGCAGGATTTAAGATTGCTATGCGGGATATGGAGATCCGCGGCGCGGGCAATCTGCTGGGTGCCCAGCAGCACGGACACATGGAGTCGGTGGGTTACGATATGTACCTGAAACTGCTGGCGGACGCCGTCAGCGAGGAGAAGGGGCAGACCGCCGCCGAGACCATCGAATGTCTGGTGGATCTGCCCATCACCGCCCACATCCCCGACAGTTACATCAGCGACAACGCCCAGCGATTGGAGATCTACCGCCGTATCGCGGACATCCGCACGGTGGAGGATTCTATGGACGTCTTCGACGAGCTCATCGACCGCTTCGGCGAGCCGCCCACGGCGGTGCAGGGCCTGGTGGACGTGGCGCTGCTGCGTAATATGGCCGCCTCCATCGGCATCCGCGAGGTGCGGCAGCAGATGGAATCGGTGCTGCTGTACTGCGACAAGCTGGATATGCGTATCGGCGCGGGGCTCAGCGCCGCCCTCAAGGGGCGGGTGATGATCTCCGCCGGAAGCAAGCCCTATTTTGCGGTGAAGGTGGATCGCACCGGCGGCAAAGATAGTTTGGACACCCTGCGCGAGGCTGTGGAGGCCGCCGTGGCGATTAAGGCGGAAATCGATAAAGAAGACGAATAAGGAGATGGCGTAATGAAAATCGGAACCTGTATCAGTTTGGCAAACGAAGCGGAATTGGCAAGAAAATTCCAAGACCTGCGGGATTGCGGTATGGCGTCCTGCCAGCTGATTAGCTGGACGCCTGCCCATTGGACGGACGAGATTGCTGCCTATACCCGCCGCCTGATGACGGAGTACGGGGTGGAGGTGTCTGCCTTTTGGTGTGGCTGGACCGGTCCTTCGGCGTGGAACTTTTACGAGGGTCAGGCGACCCTCGGCTTGGTGCCGCCTGCCTATCGGGCGCAGCGGGTGAAAGAGCTGTGTGCCGGCGCCGATTTTGCCCAAAAGTTGGGTGTGCAGGACGTAGTGACCCACATGGGTTTCATCCCCGAGAACCCCAACGACCCCGAATTTGCCCCCTTCTGCGATGCGGTACGGCAGGTAGCCGAGCATTGCAAGAAAAACGGTCAGTATCTCCTGTTTGAGACGGGGCAAGAGACGCCTGTGACCATGCTGCGCTGCTTTGAGGTGGTGGGCATGGATAATCTGGGTGTCAATTTGGATACCGCCAACCTCATTCTCTACGGTCGAGCCAATCCCGTAGATGCGCTGGATGTGTTTGGCCAATACGTGCGCAACATCCACGCAAAGGACGGTCGCTATCCCACCAACGGTCACGATTTGGGTTGCGAGACCGCCATCGGCGAGGGTAAGGTGGATTTTCGTGCCCTATTTGTGCGGCTCAAGGAGTTAGGCTATGACCGCTACGTCACCATCGAGCGAGAAATCGGCGGTGAGCAGCAGCGGATGGATATTCTCAATTCCATCGTGTATTTGAGAGACCTTATCGAGGAGATTTACGGAGGTGGCACGGTATGTTAAAGGTAGCGGTTGTCGGCGTCGGCGGCGTCAGTTGGGCGCATTTGCAGGCGTGGGAGAGTATGACGGACGTGGAATTAGTCGCCCTGTGTGACGTGCGTCCCGAGCAGATGGAGGGACATCCCAACCAGCGCCATTACACCGATTATATCGAGATGCTGGATAGCGAACAACTGGATATTTTGGATATTTGCCTACCCACCTACCTGCACGCCGATGCGGCGGTGGCGGGATTGGAGCGGGGCATCCACGTATTGTGTGAGAAGCCCATTTCGCTGAAAAAAGAGGACGTAAAGCGGGTGTACGATACCGCGGCGGCTCACGGCGTCAACTTTATGGTGGCGCAGGTGTTGCGGTTTTGGCCGGAGTACGAGGTGCTGAAGAGCATCTATGATAAGGGCACCTACGGCAAGCTCTTGTCGGGTCGGATGCAGCGGCTGGGATTCTGCCCCACCTGGAGCTGGGACGGCTGGATGCAGGACGAGCAACGCAGCGGCCTGGTGCCCTTTGACCTGCACATCCACGACCTGGATTTTATGGTGTATGCCTTCGGGCGTCCCGTGGGGATGACCCAGGATCGGTGCAAGGCCGAGGGGCAGGATTATCTGTCGGTGACCTATCGCTACCCCGACTTTTTCGTGGCGGCGGAGGCGTCCTGGTATGCGCCGACGAGTTACCCGTTCCAGGCGGGTTTCCGCTTTCAGTTCGAGCGGGCGGTGGTGGAGTGGAAGGACGGCCGCCTGACCGCCTATCCCGTGGGGGCAGAGCCGATGGCGCTGATGGAGCAGACCTCCTTCACGGAGGGGGTCATCAACCTGACGGATATGGGCCCTTACGCCAATGAGATTCGCTATTTCGCCGATTGCGTCCTGCAGGGCGTGCCCTGCGATAAGGTGCAGGCGGCGGAACTGGAAACGGTGCTGGATCTGATTTACGATAATTTGTGATAGAAACGAGAGAGGTTGCGGCCTCTCTCGTTTTTTGTTGCGCCGAAAAAGAAAATATGATAGGATAAAACTGTAACCTTTTCCATTATTTTGCGGCAATGAGGGTGAGGGGGTGAAGAAATTGAACGATCAACAGATTGTGGAACTGTACTGGCAGAGAGATGAGGCGGCGCTACAGATGACCGCCGCTTGCTACGGCGCGACATTGACGACTGTGGCACAGCGTATCCTCGACAACCGCGCGGAGAGCGAGGAGACGGTGAACGACACCTATATGAAGGCGTGGAACACCATTCCGCCTCACAAACCGAACAAATTGGGGGCGTTTTTGGCTAAGATTACCCGTGAACTGGCCATCGACCGCTATCGTCGCCGCAAGGCGGAGAAGCGAGCGGCGTCTCAGTATGCCCTGTCGCTGGAGGAGCTGAGCGAGTGTATTCCCGGTGGGGAAACGCCTGACGAGGCGTTGGACAGCCAGATGTTGGCACAGCACATCGGTGCCTATCTGGCCACTTTGAAGCCGTCGCTGCGGCAGGCCTTCGTGGATCGTTATTTCTTTGCCCTGTCCCTGCAGGAAATTGCCGACAAGCAAGACGCGACCCTATCCTGGGTCAAGACCGCCTTGCACCGCGCCCGCGTAGGGTTGCGGGAACATCTGGAAAAGGAGGGTTATTCTGTATGAATCGAGAACAACTCAGCGACGCCATCGGGCGTCTGGATGAATCTATTTTGGAAGAAACGATGACGGTGCGTCGTCGACGCCGTCCGTGGTGGATTTCCGCTGTGGCGGTGGCCGCTTGTGCGTGTATGATGCTGGGGATGGTGGCGGCGTGGCCGCACCTGAAGCAGCAGGGCGGGCAACCGCCTATCGACAGCGGTGTCACCTCGGACACGAGCAGTACCTCGGGCACGAGCGGCACCACGCCCCGACCGACCAGCCCCAACAATGAGCAACCCGTCCTGCCGATTTCCCATACGTTGGCCAAGGCGACCTATCCGCAGATGGCACAGCGGGTGAACTATTTTGAGAATGAGCAAGGGTATTATACGTGGCGGGAAGCCATAGCGGCACAACGTAAAATGTTGGAGGGTCAGACCGGCGGTATGACCGACTACTACGCCTCGACCATAGCCACCTTCCTCAGCGGTGAGACGGGGGAAAACCGGGTGTATTCGCCGCTGAATGTATACTTGGCGCTGGCGATGCTGGCGGAGACCACCGAGGGGGACAGCCGGCAGCAGATTCTCGACCTGCTGGGCGTGTCCGACCTGTCCGCTTTGCGGGAGAAGTGCAACGGCCTGTGGAACGGCGTGTATCTGGACGATGGCGGCGTGCTTAGCCTGTTGGCCAATTCCTTGTGGCTGTCGGACGATGACTATTGGCAGTACGATATGGACACGGTGAACGCACTGGCGCAGCACTATTACGCCTCCACCTTTGAGGGCGAGATGGGCAGTGCGGCGTACGATGCCGCCTTGCAGGACTGGATTAACGAGCAGACCGATAACCTGCTGACCGAGCAGGCAGACGGCTTGGAGTTTGATCCCAACACAGTGCTGGCGTTGGCCTCCACCATCTGCTTTAAGGCGCGGTGGTATGACGAGTTCAGTCCTCAGCACAACACCGAAGGTGTGTTCAAAACCGCAAACGGCGATGTAAATGTCACCTATATGAATCAAAACGGTATGGGTTGCGGTTATTTTGGTGAGCAGTTTACGGCGGTGTCGCTGGGCTTGGATGACGGTGCCTACGCTATGTATTTCTTCCTGCCCGACGAGGGAGTGGCGGTGAACGACTTGCTGACCGACAAGCAGATGCTGCAGGTGCTACAGGAGGGGACAGACAGCGAACTGTTCCACCATCTGATGGTGGAGATGAGCATCCCGAAATTTGACGTGGTGTCGGATAAAAACCTGGTGGATGGGTTGCAGACACTGGGTGTCACCGACGTGTTTGATATGACCAAGAGCGATTTCGGTGGTATTCTTACCGAGCAGACCGAGCCTGTGTGGGTGAGCAAGGTACAACACGCCGCCCGTGTGGCCATTGATGAAGAGGGTGTCACGGCTGCCGCCTACACGGTGGAAATGATGGATGGAATGGGCAGCATTCAGGAGACGTTGCAATTTGTGGTAGACAGACCTTTTATGTTTGCCATCACGGGACCTGAGAATACCATTCTCTTCACCGGTGTGGTGGAAAATCCGTAAAATAGTGTAAATTGCAAACCCGACGGTTGAAAAACCGTCGGGTTTGTGTTATGGTAGGGGGAGAATACATAAGAAAGGGGGAATCTCTGTGAAAAAGGCGCTGATTGCCATGAGCGGCGGTGTGGACAGTTCGGTGGCGGCGGCGATGATGGTGGAGGCGGGCTACGACTGCCTCGGCGTCACCATGCGGCTGCACGACGGCGACAACTGCGGCGCCGCCAAGGAGGCGGAGGATGCCAAAAAGATTGCGGACACGCTGGGATTCCCCTTTGCGGTGGAGGATCTGCGGGAGACCTTCTCCCGGCAGGTGATGGACCGCTTTGTAAGCGCTTACGAGGCCGGAGATACGCCCAATCCCTGCATCGAGTGCAACCGCTATATGAAGTTCGGTGCGCTGATGGACTATGCCAAGACGCAGGGATGCGACACCCTGGTGACCGGCCACTACGCCCGCGTGGAATACGACGGCGAAACGTATCGCCTGCGCAAGGCGGTCAACACCGCCAAGGATCAGACCTATGTGCTGTATTTCCTCACCCAGGAGCAGTTGGCGCACATCGCCTTCCCCCTGGGCGAGATGGAGAGCAAGGAGCAGATTCGCGGTATCGCGGCGGGGTACGGATTCGTCTCCGCCCACAAGGCGGACAGTCAGGACATCTGCTTTGTCCCCGACGGCAAATACGCCGATTTCATTCGGCAGAGAACAGGGGAAGAATATCCCGCAGGTGATTTTGTCACCGCTGACGGAAAAGTGCTGGGTCAGCACAAGGGGCTGATTCACTATACCATCGGTCAGCGCCGCGGGTTGGGTTTGGCGTTGCCGGCGCCCCTGTATGTGCGCCGTAAGAATATGCAGGACAACACCGTGCTGCTGACCCCCGAGAACGAACTGTACACCACCCGTTTGGTGGCGGATGGCTTCAACTGGGTGAGCGGTGAGGTGCCCACCGAGCCTGTCAAGGTGACTGCCTGTACACGCTATAATGCCCGCGAGGCGGCGGCTACTGTGACGGCTTTGCCCGACGGCAAGGCTGAGGTGGTGTTTGACCAGCCGCAGAGAGCGGTGACCACCGGTCAGGCCGTGGTGTTGTATGACGGAGAGTATGTCGTAGGCGGAGGGAGGATCTGCGAAGTATGATTTATACCGTAACTTGTAACCCTGCGCTGGATCTGGCGGTGCGGCTGGACGGACTGCAGCTGGGCGGGCTGAATCGCACTGCGGGCGCCACCCTGGTGGCCGGCGGCAAGGGTGTCAACGTGTCCCGCGTGCTGGGCGAGCTGGGCGAGCGCAACAAGGCCTTGGGCTTTGTGGCGGGGAGCAACGGCGTGATGCTGGAGAGTGCCCTGCAGCAGATGGGGGTGGTCACCGAGTTCATCCGCCTGCCGGAGGGGCAGACCCGCATCAATGTGAAATTGTACGGCCAGCAGGAGACCGAGCTGAATGCCCCCGGCCCTGCGGTGAGCCATCAGCAGGCAGAGGGTCTCTTGCGGGATTTGAGCCGTTTGCAGGAGGATGACCTGCTGTGCCTGTGCGGCAGTCTGCCGCCCGGCATGGACGTGGATAGCTACGCCCGTATGCTGAAGGCGGCGGGGGTGCGCGCTATCGTGGATACCACGGGCGAGGCGCTCCTGTGTGCACTGGACGAGCATCCGTGGCTGGTGAAGCCTAACCGCGACGAGCTGGCGGCGCTGGTGGAGCGTGAATTACCCACCCTCGATGACGTCATCGAGGCGGCGGAGTGGTTGCGCGGCAAAGGTGCGCAGAACGTGCTGGTGAGTTTGGGCAGAGACGGCGCTTTGCTATGTGCCGAAGGAAAACGGATGTATCAGCCCGCGCCCGACGGCGAGGTGATCGGCACTGTGGGTGCCGGCGACAGTCTGGTGGCGGGATTCGCCGCCGGATGGCAGCGCTACGGCGATATGGCGCAGGCGCTGCGGCTGGGCATTGCCTGCGGTAGTGCCACCGCCTGCTGTGAGGGTTTGGCGGACAGCGACGGCGTCGAGGCGATGCTGGCCAAGATGCCGGAAATGAAAGAGGTATAAAAGAAAACGGTGTGTCGTGTGACGCACCGTTTTTTGTTTAATATTTCTTGCGGAGGATGAAGTAGGAAATCCAGTAGAGAATAAGAATCAGGCAAAGGCTGCCGGAGGCGGCAAACATCAGCATTTCCTGATGGATGAGCTTAAACACAACGCTGCCAACGGCGGCGAGAAACACATACAGATACCCTGCCCACGACCAAGCTTTCATAGCGAGAAAACGGTTGCGCTCGTCGTTGACGGCGGTATCGGTTTCCTCTTTATATTGGGCGTTGGTGTTGTAGCGGACGATGCGAATCATCTGTACGGCGCCGATAACGATGAGGGCGGTACCCATACCGCTCCAATAGGGATCAACGATGGCGAATTCACCGCAAATGCCGATGGAAGCACCGATGATAAAGTAAAGAGCGGCGAGAACGGCACGGACAATAACTTTGCGATTGGCTTTCATAACGATACCTCCTTATTCTTCGAAGAGGAAGACCTCTTCGATGGTCAAATCGAAATAGCGGGCGATGTTGTAGGCCAACTGGATAGAGGGGTTGTAGCGCCCCGTCTCCAGCGAGCTGATGGTCTGGCGGGATACGCCGAGAGCACGGGCGAAATCCTCCTGTCGGATGCCCTTTGCCTTGCGAATCTCCTCGATGCGATTGTTCATAGGTGACCTCCTTGTGTAAAGTTTGCTTTACAAACGTAGTATAGCACAAAACGGAAAAATGTCAAGCGTATTTTACATTTTTGCGCAAAAAAGCGTGTGCAGAGGATATCTGCACACGCTTTTTACGTTATTCTACAATGGTTCTAATCCAAATACCCTTCTTCACCAGCCAGCCGCCGAGAATGCATTTGAGAATATTAACGGCGTGGCACATGGCGTACACCGCGAGGAAGGGGAGAGCGGTGTACTGCATCAGCAGGAAGGCCAAGGGTACGTTAATCACCCACATATAGACGCTGTCGAACAGGATGGTGATGAACACCTGTCCGCCGGAGCGCAGGGTGAAATAGGTGGCGTGGGCAAAGGCGTCGATGGGCATCGACAGGGCGCCGACAATCATCATCTGCGTAGCCAAAGTGCGGATGGCGGGGGTGAAGTCCTCACCCTGATACAGATTGGGGATGAAGGGGGCAAAGGCACAGTAGACAAGAGTGACGCCGACGCCCAGCAGGGTGGAGAACACAATGAGGCGGACACTGTCCTCTTTGGCGCCCTTCTTATCGCCGTCGCCCAACTTCTGCCCCAGAATAATACCAACGGTGACGCCCACCGCCATAAAGGAGACGCTGAATACGTTCCAGAAAATCTGGGCGATGCTGTTGGCGCTGACCACGTCCAGGTCGCGGATGGTGTACTGGCGGTTGAGCGCCACCAAGCCGAGGGACCATGCGGCCTCGTTGAACATCAGCGGCAGACCGCGCAGGGTGATCTGACCCACCAGCCGCCACGGAATGCGGAAACTGCGGTACACAAGAGCGGCAAAGGGATTCTTATCGGGATTGGTATGGGTCCATACCATCAGGATGCCCAACTCCACAAAACGGGAGAGGACGGTGGCAACGGCGGCGCCGCGCACACCCATGGCGGGGGCGCCAAACAAGCCGTAAATCAAGATGGAGTTGCCGATCAGATTGACACAGACGGCCACGATGCCCGCCACCATAGGCGGGGTGGTGCGGCCGGTCTCACGCAGGGTGCCGGCGTAACACTGGGAGAGGGCAAAGGGAGCCAAGCCGATGAGCATAATCCGCAGGTATTCCTGCGCGTTGGCAAGGGAGGCGGTGGTGACCGACGGGTCACCTTCGCCCTGCAAGTACAGCACGATAAGCGGCTCGTTCCACAGTAGGAAAATACCGATGCCCAACACGGTGAGCAGCGCGCTGATGTACAATTTGAAACGCATGGCGTGGGCGATACCCCGATGGTTGTGCTGGCCGGCGAACTGGGCGCCGAAGATGCCCGCGCCCGCCACGGCACCGAAGATACAGAGGTTGAAGACAAAGAGAAGCTGGTTGGCGATGTACACGCCGTTCATCTCCACTTTGCCCACCACGCCGATCATCAGGTTGTCCAGCATGCTGACCAGATGGGTGATGCCGTTTTGTATCATCATAGGGACGGACAGCGCCAATACGTATTTATAGAATGCGCGGTCGCCGAACAATTTCTTTCTCAGCACGGGTTACTCCTTTTCTTTCAGCAGGGCGATGATCATACGGGCGCACTTGTACACGTCGCCGCCGCCCATGGTGATCACCAGGTCGCCGGGCTGCACGTTGGCGGCCACGTACTCGGCAATCTCGGGGAAGGTGGGGATGTAGACGCCGCGCTCCATCTTGGCGGTCATCTGGGAGGTGTGGACACCCCACTCGTTGACCTCGCGGCTGCCCATAATGTCGCTGATTACCGCCACGTCCGCCTTGTCCAACACGGCGGCGAACTCGTCCAGATGACGGGCAGTGCGGGTGAAGGTGAAGGGCTGGTGCACCGCCCACACGCGGTTGTGCTCCAGCTTGTTGGCCGCGTCCAGGGTGGCGGCAATCTCGGTGGGGTGGTGAGCGTAGTCGTCCGCCACCGTGACACCGGCGTAGGTGCCCAGAAACTCAAAGCGGCGACCGGCGCCGTGGAAGTCGGCAATACCCTCGGCAATCTGGGCGGGGGTGAGGCCGCAGAGGGTGGCGGCGGCCGCCACAGAGAGGGAGTTCAGCACGTTGTGGCCGCCGGGGACGCCCAGCTCCACGGTGCAGAGGAAGGCGCCGTCGTGGTACAGGTCGTAGAGGCCATAGGCACCGCGGACGGTGCGGATATTCTTGGCCTGCCAGTCGCAGCCGTCGGTGGTACCGAAGGAGATGAGGCGGGCGTTGGTGATACCCTCCACCGCCTTGACGGTGTTCTCGTCGTCGGCGTTGTAGATCACCGCGCCGGTGGTGAGGGCGGCGAACTTATGGAAGGAGGCGATGACGCCGTTCAGATCACCGAAGTAGTCCAGATGGTCGGCATCCACGTTGAGGATGATGCTGACGGCGGGGGTCATCTCGAGATAGTGATCCTTGAATTCGCAGGCCTCACACACCATGGTATCGTTGCTGCCGGCGTGGCCGTTGGCGTTGATGAGGGGCAGACGGCCACCGATGAAGATGCTGGGGTCGGTGCCTGCGGTCAGCAGGGTGTGGCTGAGCATCGAGGAGGTGGTGGTCTTGCCATGGGTGCCGGCTACGGCGATGGTGTTGCCGAATTGGCGGGAGATCTGACCCAGCAGGATGGCGCGCTCCACCGTGGGGATGCCCTTGTCCGCCGCGGCAATCAGCTCGGGGTTGTCCGCGGGGATGGCGGCGGTGTACACCACCAGGTCGGCGCCCTCCACATTGGCGGCGGCGTGGCCCATCACGATGGAGATGCCCAGCCCCCGCAGGCGGGTCAGGTTGTCGGATTCGTTATTGTCCGAGCCGGAGAGGGTGTAACCCTTGGCGTGCAGGATCTCGGCCAGGGGGCTCATGCCCGAGCCGCCGATGCCGATGAAATGGATGCGCTGTACGCTGTCCAGCCAGTTACGATTGGTATTCATAAAAACCATCCTTTCGGTGTGGGATGATGAAAAATGCTCACATCTGTTCATTATATGACTTTTTGGAGAAAAAAGGAAGACCTTTTCTGCTTATTTCTTAAATTTTTTCATATATATGTACAAACTCGATGAGAAGGAAGGATGAGCGAGATGAAAACAAGAAAAATCCTGTGTTTGATCTGCGTATTGTGTGTGGCGTTGTGTCCGACGGTGGCGGCGGACGTAGGGGCGGTGCTGTACGACGAGAGCAACGGCGAGAGCCTGCAGGAATTGCTGGGAGAGGACGAGGCGGCGTGGCCCACGGTGGCGCTGCCCGCGGAGGGGGAGCTGAGCGTCAAGGCCAAAGGGGCGGTGCTGATGGATTTGGGCAGCGGGACGGTGTTGTACGAGCAGGATAGCCATAAGCGGTTGCCCATCGCCTCGGTGACCAAGATTATGACCCTCCTGCTGGTGATGGAGGCCATCGAATCGGGGCGGTTGCAGTGGACCGACACGGTCACCTGCTCGCCCACCGCCGCGGCCATCGGCGGCAGCCAGATCTGGCTCGAGGCGGGGGAGATGATGACGGTGGAGGAACTGGTCAAGGCCGCCGCCGTGGTGTCCGCCAACGACGCCTGCGGGGCGCTAGCGGAGCATCTGTGCGGTAGTATCCCCGTGTTTGTGGCGGCGATGAATCAGCGGGCGCGGGAACTGGGGATGACGGACACGGAATTCAAGGATTGCAGCGGGCTGGACGACAGCGGCTATTCCAGCGCCTACGACGTGGCGCTGATGAGTCGTGAATTGATGAAACACAGTGAAATCGAGCGGTATACCACCATCTGGATGGACAGCCTGCGGGGCGGGGCGTCCCAACTGGTGAACACCAACAAACTCCTGCGCCACTACACCGGTGCTACGGGGCTGAAAACCGGCACCACCAACGCGGCAGGGCACTGTCTGGCGGCCACCGCCCGACGGGAGGGAACCTCCTTTGTGGCGGTGGTGCTGGGGTGTACCACCACCGACAACCGCTGGAGCGGGGCGCGGACGCTGCTGGATTACGGATTCGCCCATTACGTCACCTACACCCCCTCGACGGAGGGGGTGGCGCTGACCCCCATCCCCGTATTGCGGGGGCAGGCGCCACAGGTGGAGGTGGCGGCGGATGCCCCTGCGCCGCTATTGCTGGACAAGGGGTTGGAGGGTAAGGTGGAGAGCCAAGTTGAGCTGGCCGCCGACCTGCAAGCGCCCGTGTTAGCAGGGCAGACGGTGGGGACGTGGCGGCTGACAGCGGAGGGGGAAACTGTGGCTCAAATTCCCATCCGCGCGGTGCGGGAGGTGGCTGTGATCACCTTCCGTTGGGCGTATGGGCGGCTGGTGGACGCTTTATTGCGTTGAATTAGTAAAAAAAATACAAAAAATTCACAAATTTCGGTTGCAAAGTTAGAAATTATAGTGTAAAATGTGTATACAAACAAAGATGGGGCACAATCACCCATCCACAGAAAGGCGATCGATATATGGCAGTCAGATTGGAAACTAAATACGCAAAACCCTTTATCAACGAGGCGGAGATCCTGGCGCTGCAGCCTCAGGTCACCGTCGCACATAACCTGCTGCATTCCGGCACCGGTCTGGGCTGCGATTTCCTGGGTTGGATGGATCTGCCCGTCAACTATGACAAGGAGGAGTTCGCCCGCATCAAGGCGGCTGCCGCCCGCATCAAAGAGGACACCGACGTGTTCATCGTCATCGGTATCGGCGGTTCCTACCTGGGCGCCCGCGCCGCGATTGAATTCCTGAAGTCCAACAACTACAACGCCAAGAAGAAGGATACCCCCGACATCTACTTCGCCGGCAACAGCATCTCCGGCACCCAGCTGTCCGAGCTGCTGGATATCTGCGAGGGTCGCCGCGTATCCATCAACGTCATCTCTAAGTCGGGTACCACCACCGAGCCCGCCATCGCGTTCCGTGTGTTCCGCGAGCTGCTGGAGCAGCGTTACGGTCACGAGGAGGCGGTGCGCCGCACCTACGTCACCACCGACAAGGCCCGCGGCACGCTGAAGGGTCTGTCCGATCGCGAAGGTTACGAGACCTTCGTGGTGCCGGACGACGTGGGCGGCCGTTTCTCGGTGTTGACCGCCGTGGGTCTGTTGCCCATCGCGGTGGCCGGCTGCGACATCGACGCCCTGATGCAGGGTGCCGCCAACGCCCGTAAGGACTTTGTCGAGACCGACCTGCATTACAACCAGTGCTACCGTTACGCCGCCGCCCGTACCGCCCTGCATCGCAGAGGCCGCGCGGTGGAGATGATGGTCAGCTACGAGCCCCAGTTTGCCATGATGAACGAGTGGTGGAAGCAGCTGTACGGCGAGAGCGAGGGTAAGGATGGCAAGGGCTTGTTCCCCGCCTCCGTCATTTTCTCCACCGACCTGCATTCTCTGGGTCAGTTCATCCAGGACGGCTCCAACATCCTGTTTGAGACGGTGGTCAAGCTGAACAAGCCTCAGCGCGACATCATCATCAAAGAGGACCCCGAAAACGTAGACGGCCTCAACTTCCTGACCGGCAAGCCCCTCTCCTTCGTCAATGAGAAGGCGTTTGAGGGCACCATCCTGGCTCACACCGACGGCGGCACCCCCAACCTGGTGCTGGACGTCCCCGCTATGGATGAGCAGGAGTTGGGTTATCTGATCTACTTCTTCGAGAAGGCTTGCGCCATCTCCGGCTATATGTTGGGCGTCAACCCCTTCGACCAGCCTGGTGTGGAGAGCTATAAGAAGAATATGTTCGCTCTGCTGGGTAAGCCCGGCTACGAAGACGCCCGCGCCGCCCTCGAGGCTCGCCTGGGCAAGTAAGTTTATCAACTATGGGTTATACCGTTGTAAAACGGATTCCAAATACACAATATTTAGGAGGACAACATTATGATCACTTTAATTCTCGGTAAAAAAGGCTCCGGCAAGACTAAGAAGATGATGGACCTGTGCAAGGCCGCCGTTGAGCAGTCTAAGGGAAACGTGGTCTTTATTGAGAAAGATAACACTCTGACTTACGATCTGAGCCACAAGGCTCGTTTGGTTGCCGCTGAGGATTACGCCATCCGTTGCTATGGCTGCCTGTACGGCTTTGTCGCCGGTATGTGCGCCGGTAACTACGACATCACCGACATCTTCGTGGATTCCACCCTGAAGATCGGCGGCGACGATCTGGAGAAGCTGGCCGATATGGTCGAGAAGCTGGCTAAGCTGGAGGCCAACATCACCCTGTCCGTGTCCGCCGACAAGGCCGACATCCCCGCCCGCCTGGCGGAGTATGCTCAGGAGATCTGAGTATAGCGATTGCGTGAAGGGCGCATAATACGTGTAAAAGCAGAACGGCGGGGGAGACTTCCTCGCCGTTCTCTGCGAATGTGAATGGAGCGAAAACTATGGCTATTTGGTATGAGGGCAACCGCAACACCGAGCAAAACCGCAGAGAGAAAGACGGTGTCGTCTATTACGTCCGCGGCCTGCGGGAGGTGGAGGGCGTTCGCTACGAGCGCTACGGCGTGAAGACCCACTTCATCGGTCGCGGTGAGGATTATATCGAGATCCTGCGTAAGTACGTGTCCCCCCTGTATCAGGCGGGTGATGTGGTGACCCTGGGCGAGAAGGTCATCTCTATGTGCCAGGACAATACGGTGGAGAAGGCGAACGTCAAGCTGAGCATCTGGGCTAAGCTGCTGTCGAAATTCGCCACCCGCAACAACAACGGCATCGGTATGGACGAGCCCTACAAGCTGCAGCTGGCCATCAATATGAAGGGCTTGCCGCTGGTGATGTGGGCCGCCTTCTGGGGCGCGGTGTGCAAGGTGTTCGGCAAGCGCGGCGTGTTCTACGAGATCGTGGGTCAGGACGTGGCCGGCATCGACGGCTTTTACAGCCACTCCGCCTTTGAGACCTACCACAATTTGGCGGTGCTCAACCCCCGCGAGCCGGAGAAGGTGTGCGCCGACATCTACGAGCAGCTGGGCATCTCCTGCGTGCTGGTGGACGCCAACGACATCTCTGTGGAGATCCTGGCCAAGTCCCCCGATCTCAGCGAGGTGGCCGACGACAATCTGGCCGAGCGCATTCGGGACAACCCCGCCGGTCAGGACGACGAGCTGACCCCCTTCATCATCATCCGCGACATCGGCGACGCCGAGGCGGAGGAGTTTGTGCCGCTGGTGGCCATCGAGAAACCCGCCGGACACTAATCGGGTGCGGTTTTTATCCGCGGTTGCCAATTTGTGGTGGCAAAATGGTTCGAATATTGTGAATTTGGGCAGAAATTGAAATTGTCTATTGACAAATTCCGCCTGCTCTTATATAATGTTACGCGTGACGATTGAGGTGAACTATGCTTTTGCAATGCAGATCCTTGTTCATGGGTGAGGTCAAGAGCCTGCCCATCGACACAGAATTGGACTTTTCACAGGTTGAATATCAGGGCATTTGCCCCATTACGGAGCCTGTTCGTGTGGTCGGTGAGATCACTGTCAGAGCCGGTGTGGTGCAGCTCGCGGCGAGGGCAACGTTCGTATATCACGGACGGTGTGACCGATGCCTGAATGCTTTTGACAAGGCCTATGACGTCCCGTTAGAGCACATCCTGGTTGCTACCCTCGAGGATGAGGAGAACGACGACTATATCCTGCTGGACCAGTATCAACTGGATCTCGCCGATCTCACGATGGCGGATATCCTGCTGGAATTGCCGTATAAGAGCCTCTGCCGTGAGGATTGCCGTGGCCTGTGCCCTATGTGCGGAAAGAACCTCAATGAAGGATTGTGCGGGTGTACCCGCAAATCTGTCGACCCCCGTCTCGCTGTGTTGGGACAATTATTAGAGTAAAGCTCTTTCATCAATGCAAGGAGGTGCTGAAATGGCGGTACCCAAGAGAAAAACATCCAAAGCTCGTCGCGACAAAAGACGTAACAACGTCTGGAAGCTGGACGCTCCCGCGATCGTGAAGTGCCCTCAGTGCGGTGAGTACAAGCGTGCCCATCGTCTGTGCGCTAGCTGCGGCTACTACGGTGGCAAGCAGATCGTTAAGGTTGGCGAGTAATCGCTGCTTTGGTGCAGAAAGTGAAGTAGAGAAGGAGCAATCCTTCTCTATTTTTCTTTTTCTGCACCTTTTTTATTTGCCCCGCGGGCGGCTTTTTGTGCACCTTTTTTCGCGATAGGTCTTTTCTTTTCGGTTTATATATGGTATAATAACGGGTAATAATGGGGCAAGTAGGAGTATTGCGCGCGTTTGCGGTGCGTGACCGATTGCCCATTACTCATCCGATGAAAGGTGGTGCCGCTATGGCGGTTGTGATTAAATATGTGGAACCCAAGAGTCCTGCGGCACGGGCCCGCATCAAGGCGGGGGACACCCTGCTGGCTATCAACGGGCGGGACATCAACGACGTGCTGGACTATCGCTTCTTCATCCCCGATAAGAAGTGGCTGGCCAAGATTCAGACCGCCGGCGGGCGTGTGCGTACCGCCTTCGTCGGCAAACTGCCCTACGAAGAGTCCGGCATGGAGTTTGACACCTATCTGATGGACAAGCAGCGCTCCTGCCGCAACAATTGCGTCTTCTGCTTCATCGATCAGCTGCCGCAGGGGATGCGGGAGAGCCTGTACTTTAAGGATGACGACAGCCGTCTGTCCTTCCTGTTCGGCAACTACATCACCCTGACCAACCTGACCGATCACGACGTGGACCGCATCATCGAGATGCACATCAGCCCCATCAACGTGTCGGTGCACACCACCAACCCCGAGCTGCGGTGCAAGATGATGAACAACCGCTTTGCCGGAGATTGCCTGCGGCATCTGTACCGCTTCGCCGAGGCGGGGCTGGCCATCAACTGCCAACTGGTGATGGTGCCCGGCTACAACGACGGCGCGGAGCTCATCCGCTCCATGGAGAATTTGGCCAATCTGGCGCCTGCGGTGCGCAGCGTGGCTGCGGTGCCGGTGGGTCTGACCCGCCACCGCGAGGGATTGCCCGAGCTGCGTGGCTTTACCGCCGAGGAGAGCGCCGAGGTCATCCGCGCCATGACCGAGATGGGGGACAAGATGCTGGCCGAGCACGGCAGTCGCATCTTCTACCCCTCTGACGAATGGTACATCAAGGCGGGGCTACCGATTCCCGCCGACGACTTCTACGAGGACTATCCTCAGCTGGAGAACGGCGTGGGTATGCTGGCGCTGCTCAAGGAGCAGTTCTCCGCCGCCCTGGACGAGGTGGAGGGGGAGCCCAACACCGCCCGCACCGTGATTGCCAGCGGTATGGACGCGGCGCCGTATCTTAAGGCGCTGGTGGGTATGGCTAAGCAGAAGTGGCCGCAGTTGCAGGTGCGGGTGATCCCCATCCGCAACGACTTCTTCGGCGAGAGCATCACCGTGTCGGGTCTGGTGACCGGCGGCGATCTCATCAAGCAGCTGGGCGGTCTGCCGATTCAGCGCTTGATCCTGCCCGCCAATATGCTGCGTCAGGAGGGCGACCTCTTCCTGGACGACGTCAGCGTAACGGACGTGGAGACCGCCCTCAACACGGCGGTGGAAATTGTGAACGAAACCGACGGTGCTGCCCTGCTGGCCGCACTGATGAATGAATCTGTATAAGGAGGGATAGCCTATGGCTAAACCGATTGTCGCCGTAGTGGGGCGCCCCAACGTAGGAAAATCCACTTTGTTTAACAAACTCATCGGACAGCGACTGTCCATCGTCGAGGACACCCCCGGCGTCACCCGCGACCGCATCTTTGCGGAGTGTGAGTGGTGCGGCCGCAAGTTTATGCTGGCGGATACCGGTGGTATCGAGCCCAAGACCGACGATATCATCCTGGCCCAGATGCGCACCCAGGCGCAGCTGGCCATCGATCAGGCGGACGTCATCATCCTGGTGACCGACCTGCGCTCCGGCGTCACCGCCAACGACCAGTCGGTGGCGACCATGCTGCAGAAGAGCGGCAAGCCGGTGGTGCTGTGCGTCAACAAGTGTGACACCCCCGGCACTCCCCCCGCGGAGTTCTATGAATTCTACAACCTGGGTCTGGGCGACCCTGTGGCGGTGTCCTCGGTGCACGGTATGGGCACCGGCGACCTGCTGGACGAGGTGCTCCGCTATCTGGCCGACGCCGAGGCGGAGGATGACGAGGAGCGGGACAGCATCAAGGTGGCGGTCATCGGCAAGCCCAACGCGGGCAAGTCCTCTCTCATCAACTGCATCGCCGGCGAGGAGCGCAGCATCGTGTCCAACATCGCGGGTACCACCCGTGACGCCATCGACACCCACATCAGCAATAAGTACGGCGATTTCATCTTCATCGACACCGCCGGTCTGCGCCGCAAGAGCAAGGTGGACGACGCCATCGAGAAGTACAGCGTCCTCCGCGCCCAGATGGCGGTGGAGCGCGCTGACGTGTGCGTCATTATGATCGACGGCACCGAGGGCTTCACCGAGCAGGACAGCAAGGTGGCCGGCATCGCCCACGAGAACGGCAAGGCCTGCATCATCGTGGTCAATAAGTGGGATGCGGTGGAGAAGGACGATAAGACCATGGACAAGATGCGTAAGCAGCTGATGGAGGACTTCTCCTTTATGCCTTACGCTCCCTTCCTGTTCATCTCTGCCAAGACCGGCCAGCGCGTGGAGCGCCTGTTCGAGCTGATTAAGTTTGTCAGCGAGCAGAACTCCCTGCGCATCAAGACGGGTATGCTCAACGACGTGCTGGCTCAGGCCACCGCCCGCGTGCAGCCGCCCACGGACAAGGGCAAGCGTCTGCGCATCTACTATATGACTCAGCCCTCTACCAATCCGCCCACCTTCGTGTTTTTCGTGAACCGGGCGGAGTTGTTCCACTTCTCCTATCAGCCTTATTTGGAGAATCAGCTGCGCGACACCTTCGGCCTGGAGGGTACGCCGGTGCGCTTCATCATCCGTGAGAAGGGTGACCGAACCACCCAGTAACGGTCCATCGTGACCCAGAAAAGGGGAATGTATTATGGATTTCGTAGTTGTGAATGATAATGTGGTATCCTTTTCCATCAACAGCTGGCTGGCGGTGCTGATCACCGCCGCCGTAGGCTATCTGCTGGGCAGCACCAACTGGGCGATCATCATCACCCGTCTGTTTGCCCATCAGGACATCCGCACGGTGGGCAGCGGCAACGCCGGTGCCACCAACGTGCTGCGCTCTCAGGGCCCGTTTTTGGCCGCGCTCACCCTCATCGGTGACGTGGGCAAGGGTATTCTGGCGGCTTTTGCCGGTGGTTGGATTATGTCCTGGGTGCAGTTGTCGCCCGGCGATTCTCCGCTGCTGACCTACGAGTCGCTGATTCTGGTGGGTCAGTATATCGCGGGTCTGTTCGTGGTCATCGGCCATCTGTACCCCATCTTCCATGGGTTCCGTGGAGGTAAGGGCGTGGCCGCCACCATGGGCCTTCTGTTTGTGCTGGATTGGCGTATGGCGCTGATGTGCGCCGGTATGTTCCTGCTGACCGTGTCGGTGAGCCGTATGGTCAGCCTGGGTTCGGTGCTGGCGCTGAGCTACGTGCCGGTGCTGACCTTCCTGTTCCGCTATTCGGTGGACGATATGGCCATCGAGACGGTGATCTTCTGCACCGTGGTGTCCGGTATCGTGGCACTGATCGTGGTGTTTAAGCACGGCAGCAATATGCGCCGCATCGCCGAGGGCACCGAGCGCCGTATCGGCGAGTCCGCCCGTCCCGACGAGACCGCTGAGGCGGTAGAGGAGACATAATATGAGTCGAGTGCTGGTTTTGGGCGCCGGCGGCTGGGGCATTGGCCTGTCGCTGGTGGCTACGCGGATGGGGCATTCGGTGACGCTGTGGTCTCACGACCCGGCGGAGCTGGAGGAGCTGCGTCTGCACAATCAGAATAAACTCCGCCTGCCGGGGGTGTTTTTGCCCCACGGCGTGGTGCTGACGGGGGATCTGTCGGCGGCCAAGGAGGCGGATATGGTGATTATGGCGGTGCCGTCCTTCGCCATCCGCACCACCGCCCGCGCTCTGGCGGCGCATCTGCGCCCCGACGCGCTGGTGGTCAATGCGGGTAAGGGACTGGAAGATGGTACCCTCGATCGCTTCTCTCAGGTGCTGGAGGAGGAACTGCCCGCCGCCCGCGTGGTGGTGCTTTCCGGTCCCTCCCACGCCGAGGAGGTGGCCCGTATGGTGCCCACGCTGGTGACCGTGTCCTCTAAGGACATTGCCGCGGCGCGGCAGGTGCAGCTGGCGCTGAGCCAGGACTGCTTCCGCATCTATTTGAATGAAGACCTCATCGGCGTAGAGCTGGGCGGCGCGCTGAAGAACGTCATCGCCCTATGCGCCGGTATTGTGGACGGCCTGGGTATGGGTGACAACACCAAGGCCGCCCTGATGACCCGCGGACTGGTGGAGATCGCCCGCCTGGGTAAGGTGATGGGCGCCAACGAATACACCTTTGCCGGTCTGAGCGGTATGGGTGACCTAATGGTCACCTGCGGCAGTATGCACTCCCGCAATCTGCGGGCAGGTATCCTCATCGGCCGCGGCGAGACGGTGGAGAACACCATCCGCCGTGTGGGCACGGTAGAGGGCTATCTCGCCGCCCGTGCGGCGTGGGAGCTGGCCTGCCGCCACAAGGTGGATATGCCCATCGTGGAGCATTGCTACCGCGTCTGCTATGAGGGGATGGACCCCCGTCAGGCGCTGAAGCAGCTGATGGAGCGTCCTTTTGGTATGGAGAACGACGTGATTTGATTTAATTTAGAAAGGGGAGAGGGAGATGGAGCCGATTAAGCGCATCGCGGCGGTGAACGATCTGTCCGGTTTCGGGCGGTGTTCGCTGACTGTGTCCATCCCGATTCTGTCGGCGATGGGATTTCAGGTTTGCCCGGTGCCTACGGCGGTGCTGTCCGCCCACACCGGCTATCCCAATCCTCTGGTGCGGGATTTCACCGACGATATGGAGGGGTTCCTCGCCCATTGGGAGAGCCTGGGGCTCACCTTTGCCTGTGGCTATACCGGCTATCTGGGCAACGAGCGGCAGGCGGACGTACTGGAACCTTTCCTGCGCCGCCTGCGTGAGCAGGGGGCTCTGCGTCTGGTGGACCCCGCCATGGCGGATAACGGCAAGATGTATTCCTCCTGCACCCCTGCGCTGATAGAGGCGATGGCGCGGCTGGTGGCGCTGGCCAACGTGGCCACCCCCAACCTGACCGAGCTGTGCCTGCTGACCGGTGGGGACTATGCCGCGGTGTGCGGCGCCCCTGATCGCTGTCAGCGGGTGGAGGAGATGGCGCGGCAGTTGCTGTGTGGCGGTTGCGGCGCGGTGGTGGTCACCGGCGTGGAGTCCGGCGACATCATTGAGAATTGCGTGCTGGCCTCGGCGGACGCCGACCCCGTGTGGGTGGGCGGACATCGGGTGGATCGGCACTTTGCCGGCACCGGCGACCTGTTCGCCTCGGTGTTGTGCGGCTGGCTGCTGCGGGGCGCCTCGCTGGAGGAGGCCGTGGAGCACACCACCGCCTTTGTGTGTAAGACCACGGCGGCTACCGCCGAGTGGAGTGAGAATGGACAGGACGGCATCGCATTCGAGCCGTTCCTGGGCGAGTTGACTAAGGAGGAATTCTAATGAAACGCAACGTGATTTTGGCAGGCGTGTTGGCCGCGATGGTGTGTATGGCCACCAGTTTTTTACATATCCCCATCGGTGGCGGCGGCTACGTGCATCTGGGCGACACCGTTATCTTCTTGGCGGCGGCGCTGCTGCCCACCCCCTATGCCATGGCGGCGGCCGCAGTGGGCGCCGGTCTGGCGGACCTGCTGGTGGCACCGGCTTGGGCCCCCTTCACCATCGTGATTAAGGCTGTGATGGTGTTGGCCTTTACAGCCAAAAAAGAGCGCTTTCTCTGCCGTCGCAACGCCCTGGCACCGCTGGTGGCAGGCGTCATCGGCGTGGTGGGCTACTATGTCGCCGAGGTGGTCATCTTCTGGGCCTCCGGCAGCGATCTGGCGGCGGTGAGCGTGGCCGCGGTGGCGGCGATCCCTTTCAACGCGATGCAGGAGGTGGCAGGCGGCATCGGCTTCCTGCTGCTGGCGGCGGCATTGGATCGCTCTGACATCAAAAAGCGACTGGAAAAATTCTGATGACGCGACACTCCTCTGCCTGCGGGCAGGGGAGTGTTTTTTTGTCAAAATACGGTGGGAAAATTGAGAAAAAACGGTTGCTTTTTGGCAGGGGAAAGTAGTATAATAAGGTTAGTAGTGTAATATGGGTGGGGATGGACTTTTTTTGAAGTCGCCCGCCTGTCATTTGACGATTGGGAGGTAACGCATATGTCCATTTTAGCCGCTGATTTGTCCATTTTAGCCGACGCCGGTTCGGTGATTGCCATCGGCTTTACGGTGGTGTTTATGGTGCTGCTGCTGCTGACCGTGATTTTCAAGGTGTTCGGTGTGGCGATGTCCGGCGTGGAGAACAAGCAGGAGACCCCCGCCTCCGTGGCGAAGGTGGCCGCCCCTGTGGCCGCTCCCGCTGCCCCTATCGTGGGCAATACCGAGACGGTGAGTTCTAAGCCCGACGTGGACGGCGGTGTCCCCGCCGAGACGGTGGCGGTCATTTCTGCCGCGGTGGCTAGCGTGGCTCCCGAAGGCACCCAGTACGCCGTTAAGGGTATTCGTAAGCTGTAAGCGGGAGGACAAAAACTATGCAACAATTTTTGGACGCTTTTGTTTCCCTGTGGAACGATTCCGGTCTGGCACGCCTGTGCAACTTTGAGGGCGGCGGCTGGAAGAATCTGATTATGATTGTCATCGCCTGCGTGCTGCTGTACCTGGCGATCAAGAAGCAGTTTGAACCCCTCTTGCTGCTGCCCATCGCCTTTGGTATGTTGCTGGTCAACCTGCCCCTGGGCGGTGTCATGGACCCCCAGCGCAACAGCCTGGAGGCTTTCACCCCTGAGCAGGTGCAACAGTACATCGACGGCACCTACGAAGAGGTCTATCCCGTCTACGAGATGCAGCAAGAAGCCGGTAACGTAGCGAATATGGAGGCATACAACGCCCAATATAAGGAAAAGTACGGCACGGATTACGTCTATATCGAGACCAAGCTCAACGCCGCCGGTCAAGAGGTGCAGGTGCTGCATATCGGCGAACAGATTTACAAGATCTCCGAGATTACGGAGGACGGCACCATTGTGGTGGTGAATCCCTACTGGCAGCACTTTGAGCAGGGCGGTTTGATGTGGTATCTGTATCAGGGCGTTAAGTTTGGTATCTACCCGCCCCTGATTTTCCTGGGCATCGGTTGTATGACCGACTTTGGCCCGCTACTGTCCAACCCCAAGAGTTTCCTGCTGGGTGCGGCGGCGCAGTTGGGTATTTTCTTCACCTTCTTCGGTGCCCGAGCGCTGAATCTGCTGCCCTTTGCCGAGAGCTGGGGTATCGACTTTTCTGAGGCGCAGGCGGCGGCCATCGGTATCATCGGCGGCGCCGACGGACCGACCGCCATCTTCCTGGCCTCTAAGCTGGCCCCCGAGATGCTGGGTGCTATCGCGGTGGCGGCCTACTCCTATATGGCTCTGGTGCCCATTATCCAGCCCCCCATTATGCGTCTGCTGACCACCGAGAAGGAGCGCAAGGTCGTGATGACCGAGTTGCGCGTGGTGTCCAAGACCGAGAAGATTCTGTTCCCCATCCTGGTCACCCTGATTTGCGTGCTGCTGCTGCCCTCTGCGGCACCGCTGATTGGTAGGCTGATGCTGGGTAACCTGATGCGCGAGAGCGGCGTGGTGGAGCGTATCACCAAGACCGCCCAGAACGAGCTGATGAACATCATCACCATCTTCCTGGGTATCACCGTGGGTGCCACCGCCAACGCGCAGAACTTCCTGCGTCCCACCACCCTGCTGATCATCTGCCTGGGTCTGATTGCCTTCGCCTTCGGTACCGCCGGTGGCGTGCTGCTGGGTAAGGTGATGTACTGGATCTCCGGCGGCAAGGTGAACCCCCTCATCGGTGCGGCGGGCGTTTCCGCGGTGCCTATGGCCGCTCGTGTGGCTCAGAAGGAGGGCCAGAAGGCCAATCCTTCCAACTTCCTGCTGATGCACGCCATGGGTCCCAACGTGGCCGGCGTCATCGGTTCTGCTGTGGCGGCCGGTGTCCTGCTTACCCTGTTCGGTTAATGTAATCGGTTGCTATAATTAGCCCAAGAGGCTGAACGGAATACCCGTTCAGCCTCTTGTTATCCTAATTTGAAGGATGAATTTGTATGTTAACTCCATTTGAAATTGCGTCGCTTAGGCGGCAGATCATCGATCGCCAGTTTGCGCGGATGAACCCCGAACAGCGGCAGGCGGTGTACCACGCCGACGGCCCCCTGCTGATTCTGGCGGGCGCCGGCAGCGGCAAGACCACCGTGCTGGTCAACCGCATCGCCAACCTGGTGCGGTTCGGCATCGGATACAACAGCGATTATACCCCCAACCTGACCCCCCAGCAGGAGGAGAAACTGCGGCTGTGTGCCGACGGGCGGATTCCGCTGGACGGCGAGATTGTCGGCCTGTGCGCTGTGGATCCTTGTCCCGCCTGGCGGATGCTGGCCATCACCTTCACCAATAAGGCGGCAGGGGAGCTCAAGGAGCGTCTATCCCGTATGCTGGGCGCCGAGGGTGAGCAGGTTGCCGCCGGCACCTTCCACTCCTTCTGTGCGCGGATATTGCGCCGTGACGGCGAGCGGCTGGGCTATTCCGCCCACTTCACCATCTACGACACCGACGACAGCAAGCGGCTGATGAAGGCGTGTATGAAGGAGCTGAACATCGACGAGAAGACCCTGGGACACAAAGCGATTCTCGGCGAGATCAGCCGTGCAAAGGATGAACTGGTGGATCCGCCCGAGTATGAGGCGCGGCACGCCAATGGTTTTGACATCCGTCTGAAATTGGTGGCCAAGGCCTACGCCCTGTATCAGAAGAAGTTGCGGGACGCGGACGCCATGGACTTTGACGATCTGCTGAGCAAGACGGTGGAACTGTTTGTCACCTGCCCCGACATTTTGGCGCGGTATCAGGCCCGTTTTCGCTATCTGATGGTGGACGAGTATCAGGACACCAACCACGCCCAGTATCGGCTGATTAGCCTGCTGGCGCAGGGCAGCGGCAATCTGTGCGTGGTGGGCGACGACGACCAGAGTATCTATAAATTCCGCGGCGCCACCATCGAGAACATCCTCAACTTTGAAGAGCAATTCCGCGGTTGCCGTGTGATTCGCTTGGAGCAGAACTACCGCTCCACCGGACGCATCCTGGACGCCGCTAACGCCATCATCGCCAAGAACCAAGGGCGTAAGGGCAAGACCCTGTGGACCCAGAATCCCGAGGGCGACCCCCTGCGGCTGGTGATCCTCGACAACGCCGAGGAGGAGGCCAAATACGTGGCGGAGGTGATCCTCTCCGGGGTCAGCGGCGGGCGCAAATACAGCGAATTTGCGGTGCTGTACCGCGCCAACGCCCAGTCCAACGCCATCGAGCAGGCGCTGGTCAAGAGCGGCGTGCCCTACCGCATCATCGGCGGCCATCGATTCAACGATACGCTGGAAGTCAAGGATGCCATGGCGTATCTACGTGTGATTCAGAACACCGACGATGTGGTGAGCCTGCGGCGCATCATCAACCAGCCCAAGCGCGGCATCGGCGACACCACCGTGGACAACGCGGTGGCGATTGCGTCGGGATTGGGTCTGTCGTTGTACGAGGTGCTCAGCCACGCGGCGGATTATCCCGATCTGAGCCGCGCGGCGAATAAGATCGGTGGCTTTATCGCCCTCATCGAGGAGTTGCGGCAGGAGGCCGCCAACACCGACATCCCCCTGCACACCCTTTACGCCGATATGCTGGAAAAGACCGGCTATCTCGCTATGTGGCAGGCACAGGGCGACGCTGAGGCCGGCCGTGTGGAGAACCTGGAGGAACTTTCCTCCTCCATCCGCCAGTATGAGAAGAATTGCGGCGAGGATTACGCCGATTTGGCGGGATTCTTGGAGGAGCAGGCGCTGATGACCGACATCGACAACTACGATGCCGACGCGGACGCGGCGGTGCTGATGACCATGCACGCCGCCAAGGGCTTGGAATTCCCTGTGGTGTTGCTGCCCGGCTTTGAGGACGGCATTTTCCCCGGCTATCAGACTATGTTTGACCCCGTGGAGTTGGAGGAGGACCGCCGCCTGTGCTACGTGGCGGTGACCCGCGCCCGCGAGGAACTGTACATCACCCGCGCCAAGAGCCGTATGCTGTACGGTCAGACCAATCGCAACGCGCCCTCCCGCTTTATCGGGGATATCCCCGCAAACCTCACCGAGGAGATTGATCGCTCCAGCGCGTATAGCAGTTTCGGCGGCGATTTCGGTGGCAGTCGCTACGGAGAGAGCCGCTATGGCGGTCAGACCTCCTTTGGCGGCTACGGCGGTGGCCGCAGTGGCGGACAGAGCGGCTATGGCGGCGGTGGGTATTCCTACTCCGCCTCTAAGCAGGAGACCACCCCTGTACGCCACAACTACAGCAGTACGCCCCGCGCCGCCGGCACCCAGGTGACGGTGGGCAAGGCTCCCCGCGCTACCGCGACAGGCGCCTGCCGCTTTGCGGTGGGTGACGTGGTCAAACACGCCTCCTTTGGTACCGGCAAGATTGTCAGCACCTCGCCGATGGCGGGCGACACCCTGATGGTGATCGACTTTGACAAGGCGGGTACCAAGAAGCTGATGGCCAACTACGCCAAATTGGATAAGGTATGAGAAAAGCCGTGGTGCATCTGCACCACGGCTTTTTTGTGTCACGCCCGCCCGTCCCGCGGCATACAGTAATAGTGAAGCAAGGGCGGTGCCGCACGCCGCCATGGCTTACATTCTGTATGGGAGGCTATGCGTATGGCGGAAAAGTTTGTCCGCGACGGCGGATGCAAAGAGGCCGTCTGTGTGGACGCGGGGCGGGTTTACGATAGTTGTTGTGACAAGGATTGTATCGAGAATATGCGGCTGTTCTTCACCGAGCGGGAGCAGATGCTGGTGGATCACGCCAGCGGCATCCGAGCCAAGCGGGCGGAGGTCATCACCACCTACATAGACGTGGAGGCACTACCCTTTAACCGCGGCTATTATTCCTGTGATCTCACCTTTTTCTTCGACGTGGAGGTGGAGGTGTACGGCGGGCACGGGTGCCCCTGCACCACCCTCCACGGGGTGGGGGTATTCCGCAAGAAGGTGATCCTCTACGGCAGCGAGGGTCACGTGCGGGTGTTCCACAGCGAGTACACCCCCGACGCCCAGGATCGCCAGGAGATGCCCACCCGCAATATGCCGCGGTGCTGCGTGCAGGTGGCGGAGCCGGTGGTGCTGGACGGTAAGCTGGTGGATTGTTGCGACCGCTGCCGCTATGACTGCGGCGATTGCGGCTGCATTCCCGCCCACTTCTGCGGGCGGTACGGCGGCAACTTTGTGGATTGCGCCGACAGCAAGCTGGTGGTGGTCACCCTGGGTATTTTCTCCATCGTCCAGCTGATTCGCAACGTGCAGATGCTGATGCCGGTGTACGACTATTGTATGCCCAATAAGGAGTGCACCCCCACCAGCGAGAATCCCTGCGACCTGTTCCACAAGATGTCCTTCCCCGTGGGGGAATTCTTCCCGCCGGCGATGGAGGGGGACGGCGGCTGCGGATGCGGCGGCAAGGGCGGTCACGGAGGCCACGGCTGCTGAAATTTGCGGCAGGGGATTGACAAAGAACAAATGTTCGTTTACAATAATAGATAGGAGAAATTGCAACTGCATCGGGCTGCCGGTGCGGTTGCTTTTTCATTAGCGGCGTGTCGGTTTCCACACCGCAAATCGATGAGGGGGAGGAGTGATCATTGGCGGTGACGCGTTGGGGCGCGTCGCCGCGGATAGGAAGGAGAAGTATATGATTAAAGTACAGGACTGGATTGCCACCATTCCTGACGAGGACAAACACATCGCCTACGTGGGCGAGGACAAGGTGGAGCAGCGGGTGTTCCTGCTGTGCGGCGAGGGCTGGCAGGATTATCGCAATTGGAGTTTTCATCTGGATATGGCCTTTGACCCCGAGAGCATCACCAACCGCGACACCCGTCAGGTGGTGCAGACCACCCGCAATCGCACCGAAAATACCGAGGAGGCGGGCAAGATCGTGGACGAGGTGACCACCAAGGAGACCTACACCGTCTGCGATGAGGAGATGGCGAATTACAGCCTGACCGACATCGCCTCGCTGGATAAGGAAGAGACGGAGGACGGTCTGCGGCTGACCTGGCAGGTGCTGCGCCAGCACACTCTGCTGCCCGGCAAACTGCGCGCCACCCTGCGCGCGCAGGGCGACGACGGCAACTATATCAAGAAGTCGGCGATGATGGTGTTTGAGGTGGACGCCGCCATCAACGCCGCCCCTGCCGCTCGCCCCGCCCGCAGCGAATTCGAGGAGATGGAGCAGCGGATGGACAATCTGCTGCAGGACGCCCGCTGGAGTTGCGAGGACGCCAACCACTTCGCCGTAGAGGCGGAGCAGAGCTACAACGCCACGGTGGAGGCGGCGCAGCAGGCAGAGGCCGATGCCCAGACGGCTCAGACGGCCCAGGCGGCGGCGAATCAATCCGCCTTGGATGCGGAGCAGAGCTACAACGCCACGGTGGAGGCGGCGCAGCAGGCAGAGGCCGATGCCCAGACGGCTAAGACGGCCCAGGCGGCGGCGAATCAATCCGCCTTGGATGCGGCCAATGCGGAGCAGAACGCCACGCGGTCTATGGAGAACTGCGCCGCCTATCAGGAGCAGTGTGCTGAATATGTGGAGCAGTGTCGCGAGGTGCGCCGCATCAACGTCCGCGACTATGGCGCGGTGGGTGACGGCACCACCGACGACCGTCAGGCCATTTTGGACGCTTTTGAGGCGGCAAAAGCGATGCTGCCTTGCGAGGTGTATTTCCCTGCCGGTACCTATGGTATCAGCAACGGTATGTATATCACTATGCCCTTTGGTAGCGGTGGTTTGCGTGTGTGCGGTGCTGGGCGTGATATTACCACGATTAAGTACCTTGACAGTTTCCCGAAGCAGGGACAGAACTGGTATGCATTCCGTCTTTGGTTTGGCAACGAGAGTGATGGGAACGGCAACTTTGTACCCATCGAGCCTGCCACCGAAGACGATTGGATGCACGATATCAGTTTCACGGGATTGACCGTGTATGACCCTGACCCTTGTGCAAAGGTTCTCCACCCTGCCAAAACGGGCGGAACGGCAAAAGAGGAAACACACGGTATTGACATTATGTATTGTAAACGGGTAACCGTTACCGAGTGTAAGTTTATCACTTGCGGTGACGAATGTATTAACCTTGATGCTTGCCACGATGTGATAGTGACAAATAACTATCTTGTGGGTTGTCCCGGTGCCGGTGAAGGTGGCGGTGCAATCGCAATTTGTAGTGGCTGCGATGGTGTAGTGGTCGCGGGCAATGTCATTAACGGCTCTGCACCCGATGAGGTGCTGGCGGATGGTACTGTTATCGAAAAGCACAGCACGGGTATTGAGATTGAGGGAATGGCGGGCATCGTTCGCAATGTGTTGATTGCTAACAATGTCGTACTCAATGTGCAAGGTACGGGTATCGGTATGTACGCTGGTAGCGAAGGCTGTGGCGTGTACAATGCGACCATCACCGACAACCTTATCGTGGGTTGCAATAACGGCATTGACGGTAGCGGCGATTTCCCGAAAGAGGATATTACCATCAGCGGAAACCACATTGCCGACTGTCGAAGACTGCACCTCGATAATAAAGGTAACCCCGCAAACGGTCACGGTATTTATCTGTACGGCGGTGGCTTTGCCAATCTCGCTGTTCGTGATAACGCCGTGATGGACATCGATGGCAAGGGTGTATACCTCTCGTGTAATGGAAAGGACGCCGTTGTTGAGGGCAACACCACCAAGAATGTGGGCGAACAAGCCGTGTATGTTTCGGGCGGTGCTTATATTCGCAACTGTATTATCAGCAATACGGGTGTGGGTAATGTGACAAGCAACGCCGCTATTGAGGGATATACGGGTGCAGAAATCCGTGTATATGGATGTCGTTTGTCGGGCGTTCGCCAACCGAAAGCCATTGCTCACGCCGCCGAAATCGAGAACACCTATATCGAGATGGTGGATGCTGACGGCAACCGTGTCACCGATGGCAATACCGTCCAAAGCAATTATCTCACCCGTCTCGTGAACTGCCAATTGGATGGCTATGTCGACATCAAAAAGGACAACGCCATCGTGCAGGGTGTCACCCTTAATTGTAGTCAGCAATACCAGCCTGCCATTAAGGTGTCGGCAAACGGCGTGATTGTCACGGGTTGTCAAATCAACCACACCAAGGGCGTGGAGTGTATCAAGGAGAACACGGGCAAAAATCACAACTTATTCGCCAACAATGTGGTCAACAGCGGTATTACTACCGTGGGCGCACAAAGCGTGGCTGTCAACAATATCGACACTCGTGTGACGGCGTGAGGTGCCCAATGAACGAACTGGAATTGGAGCGTCGCCTGTGCGTGGTGGAGGATCGGTCTAAGTCCAACAGCCATCGGCTGGGTATGGTGGAGAAGCGGCAGGAGGATATGACCCAACTGGTCACCTCGGTGGCCGCCATCGCCCAGAAACAGCAGGATATGGACAGCGACGTGCAGGAGATCAAGGCAGAGGTCAAAGCCATCAACCTCAAACCCGCCAAGCGGTGGGACAGCATCGTGGAGAAGGCGATCCTCGCCGCGGTGGGTGTGCTGGTGGCGTATATGGCCGTAAAATTGGGACTGACATGACAGGAGGAATGAGAATGAAAGAGAAGACCAAGCGATGGTGGAAGGCTGCGGGCGTGCGCGCCGTGAAGACGGTGGCGCAGACGGCGGTGGCCACCATCGGTACCGCCGCCGTGTTGGGGCAGGTGGATTGGCTGATGGTGGGCTCTGCCGCATTGCTGGCGGGCGTACTGTCGCTGCTGACCAGCATCGGCGGATTGCCTGAGGTGGAGGTGAACGAGTGATGAGCAAGAAACTTTATTTGTCTGCGGCGGCGCATCGGTACGATAACCCCACCAAATGCCCCGACAAGTGCGGCGAAAACGTCCACTGCAAGGCCTATATGGATCTGGTGGAGCAGCGGATGACCTCGTTGGGGGTGGAGGTGAAGCGCGGCTACCGCGACGCGGTGGGTGACGAGGCGATGCAAAAGCGGGTGGCAGAGGCCAACGCCTGGGGCGCCGACCTCTACTATGTGGCACACACCAACGCAGGCGGCGGTCGGTACAGTATGACCCTGTGCTGGTCGGACGCTGCCAGTCAGGCGCGGGCGGCGGTGGTGGGCAAGTACCGTAAGACCGTGACCCCTCACAAGGTGAAGGTGCGCACCGATCTGTACGAGATCCGCGCCACCAAGATGCCCTGTCTGTACGACGAACTGTTTTTCCACGATAATGCAGAGGATTGTAAGCGCTTTCATAGCGGCGGAATGGAGCAAATGGCGGAGGAAACGGTGCAGGCGCTGTGCGAACTGCTGGAGGTGGCGTATCTGCCGCCGGAGAGCGAGGGTACCCTGTATCGGGTGCAGGTGGGCGCCTACGCGAAGAAAGAAAACGCCACGGCCATGGTCGCGCGGCTGAAAGCCGCAGGATTCGACGCGATTGTGGTGTGACGCGTTGACACGATGAGGTGATTATGGTATAATCGACAGGTAGTTTTGACACACTGTCAAGGAATCCCGAAAATAGGAGAGATAACCATGATTAAAGATACCATTACCGCTTTATCCGCTTTCGATCCCGAGATCGGTGCCGCCGTGGAGGCGGAGTACAACCGCCAGCGTCGCGGCATCGAGCTGATCGCTTCCGAAAACGTGGTGAGCGAGGCCGTTTTGCTGGCCGCCGGTACCATCCTGACTAACAAGTACGCCGAGGGCTATCCCGCACGCCGCTACTACGGCGGTTGCCAGTGCGTGGACGTGGTGGAGAACATCGCCATTGAGCGTGCTTGCAAACTGTTTGGTTGCAAGTACGCCAACGTCCAGCCCCACAGCGGCTCCCAGGCCAACACCGCCGTGTACGTGGCACTGTTGCAGGCGGGGGACACCGTGCTGGGTATGAGCCTGGCTCACGGCGGTCACCTGACCCACGGCAGCAAGGTGAATTTCTCCGGCAAATACTACAATTTCGTGTCCTACGGCGTGGACGCCGAGACCGGTTGCATCGACTACGACGAGGTGGCTCGTCTGGCCAAGGAGCACCAGCCGAAACTCATCGTGGCGGGCGCCTCCGCCTATCCCCGCGAGATCGACTTCGCCAAGATGGCTCAGATCGCTCACGAGGTGGGTGCCTACCTGATGGTGGATATGGCCCACATCGCCGGTCTGGTGGCGGCGGGGCTGCATATGAGCCCCATTCCTTACGCTGACGTGGTGACCACCACCACCCACAAGACCCTGCGCGGTCCTCGCGGCGGCCTGATCCTCTGTAACGACGAGGAGATCGCCAAGAAGATTGACAAGGCCATCTTCCCCGGCATTCAGGGCGGTCCTCTGCTGCATGTCATCGCCGCCAAGGCGGTGTGTTTCGGTGAGGGCCTCACCGAGGAGTTCAAGGCCTATCAGGAGCAGTTGCTGAAGAACAGCAAGGTGTTTGCCGAGGCGCTGCTGAAAGAGGGCTTTGACTTGGTCAGCGGCGGCACCGACAACCACCTGGCGCTGATTGATCTGCGTCCTATGGACATCACCGGCAAGGATATGGAGGAGCGCCTGGACGCGGTGGGCATCACCGTCAACAAGAACGCCATCCCCGACGATCCTCAGAAGCCCAGCATCACCAGCGGCATCCGCGTGGGCACCGCCGCTGTGACCACCCGTGGCTTCAAGGAGGAGGATATGATGGAGGTGGCGCACCTGATGGCGCTGGTCGCCCGCGACTTTGACGCCAACGCCGATGCCGTCCGCGCCGCCGTGGACGCCCTGTGCGACAAGTATCCCCTGTTTGAGTAATCGGTAAAAAAACTCCCCGAGCAATCTGCTCGGGGAGTTTTTTGCGTTTATTTAAGGTTTATTCGGCCACGGTAGTGGTGGTCTCGGTAGACTCGGTCTCGGTGATGGTGGTGGTAACCTCAGCCTCGGTAGTGGTGGTGACCTCCTCGGTGGTGGTGGTGACCTCCTCGGTGGTGGTGGTCTCGACGGTGTCGGTGGTGGTAGTCACATCCTCCGTGGTGGAGGTGGTGGTCTCGTCATCGACGGTGGTCGTGGTGGTGTCCACCGTCTCGGTGGTGGTGACGTCGTCGGGGATGGTGGAGGTGGTGGAATCACCGGTCACCTGAGTGAAGGTTACGGCGTCCACGACCTGAGTGGCCACGGGCTGCGCCCAGCGCGCCGAGAGGAACAGGGTGGCGGGGTCTGCCTCCACCGTCACGGGTCTTGGCGCGAATCTTGTGGGTGACGGTGGCGCCGTAATTTTCCATATTCTGAGACTGATAGGAGATGATGTCCCCCTCCTGCAGGGTGGTGGGATCCACCTTCTTGACGATCACCAGGTCGCCGGCCGAGAAGTCGGTGGCGCTCATGGAGTCGGATAGCACGATGTAGCAACGATAGCCGAAAATGTCGCGGTCATTGCGGTCAAAGGTGTTGACCGACACGATGGTGAACACCATCATAAACACGGCCAGCAGCACCACTGCCCAGACCAGTACGTTCTTAATAATCTTAACTGCCTTTTTTCATTGTTACGTCTCGCTTTCATCATTCGTTTTAAAATATTGGGTGATGGAAGTGTAAATCACACGGAATACGTGCTCGGAATAGTCGTCGTCATGGGGCATCTGTCCGTGGTGGATACGGACGGCGAAGTTGAGCATCACGCTCAGTACGTGGTTGAGAATCATCCACGTGTTGGCCTCTTCCTTAAACGCGGGCTGCATCCGCTGAATGACCACGTCGTAGCGGCGGAAGTGGTCGTCAAAGGAATTCTGCATAAAGTGGGGGGAATAATAGTAGCGCACATAGGCGAGACACTCGTTGCGATTGCCCAGCATAAATTTCCAGATGGCGAGGAACAGCAGGCGCCAACGGGATTCGGTGTCCAGGTCGGTCATCCGCATCACCGGCAGGTATTTGAGAATCTGCTGCACCAGACCGTCGTCCAGAAAATCGAAGGCCTTGGCCATCATATCGTCCTTACCATCGAAGAGGCGATAGATATAGGCTTCGTTGATGCCGGTGCCGGAGGTGATGGCCTTGGTGGTGGTCTTGTCCAGCCCCTCTTCGGCGATGACCTGAATGGTCCGTGCGATGAGAGTGGCGCGCATATCCTGCGGACTCACAAAGAATTGCCCCTTTCGAATGGTGTAAGTGTTTGCTACAAATCGGCGAAAAAAAGAAGATGGCAATACCCTAAAAAGGGTATAGTACAGTCAAAGTAGAAAATATTATACCACTATTATAATATAAAGGCAAGTGCTTGGGGCGTTTTTATGGGTTTTTGGCGTTTTCACGATAAATTTTCGGGGGGGAGGTAGAGAGTATTTTAGTGCTTTTGTCAAAGATGCGCTAAGCCCGCCGCATATGAAAGCGGTTACATTCGCCGGCGGCGCATTTGTCACAAATTGTCTGTTGTATTTTGCGGTGGTTGGCACACAATAGGTTTGCAAACGCAAAATGATTTTGCGACGGCAAAACCGCCGCGTGCGACAGAGAGGTGTGAACAGTATGAACAAGAAGAACGTGGTTCCCGAGGTTCGCGAGGGTCTGAACCGCTTCAAGATGGAGACCGCCAACGAGGTGGGCGTCAACCTGAAGCAGGGTTACAACGGTGACCTGACCTCCAAGCAGGCCGGTTCCATCGGCGGCCAGATGGTCAACATAATGACACCCACACGAACTTTACATTTCGAGCGACAAAGCCGCATCAAAAAGGGACATACCGTGACGGTAGGATATACGTTTTCCCTTGCGGTGTGAGAAACTGCAGAATAAGAATGCTACGAATAGAACACCCCGTTCAATGTATGGAATGACATTGAACGGGGTGTTGGTCGTTAAGGCGTTTTGCTATTTGCGGCGCTCTTTATATTCAATTGGTGTCATACCGGTATGGTTGCGGAATAGGCGGTGAAAGTACTGGGTGTTATCATACCCCACTGCCAGGGCGATCTGCGCCACGGTATCGTCAGTATTGTCCAACAAGTTTATGGCGTGGGCCATACGCAGAGAAATGAGATACTGGGTGGGAGAACAACCGGTGACCTTCTTAAAGTTTTGGGAGAACCAATAAGGGGACATCAAATGCTGCTGAGCGTATTCCTTAATTTCAATATTCCACGAAAAATGCATATTGAAAAAGCGAATGGCATTTTCAATTTCGCCCAGCATTTTATTGCCCACCGCTTTTTCTTCCGCTTGTTGACGACCGATAAGCAACAGGGTGTGCTGCAGATTCATATTTAAGATGGTATCGTAGCGGCTTTGTTTTAACTGAAGCTCTCGTATCATTTGTAAAAATAGCCACTGAAAATCCGATGAAGTGCCTGCTGAAAACACCATTCTGTCCTCTGCAATGCGACAATCTGATAACAACTTTTCTACTTCGCTACCGGTGAAGTGGCACCAGAAATACTCCGCCTTGTCCGATGAGCGAAACGTGTAGTCCTGGGGTGCTCCGGGACGAAACAGTACCGCCGTGCCTTGAGGCAAGGTGTGTATCTGCCCTTCCAATGCAAAATAGCCGCAACCGGCGGCAATATATACTAGCTGATAATCACCTCGTCCCAACGGACGATGGGTACGCATCTCTTCTACCGTGTTTAGTCGATATTGGCCTACGGCTGTAACCAAAAGCGGCAATTCGGTATTCACAATATCTGCGTGAGGTTGGCCCAAGTCGGCGCGGTTCACAAACATACAACCGTCCCCTTTCTTTTCCTCATCATAACAAATCTACCATTGTTCGTCAAATAAAACTTTCGTTTTGTACACTATTTTCCAAACTTTGTTTCTTATATCTTGCTTTTGCCCCGTGGTAAGATAAAATCAGCAAAACGTTTTTGTGGGGAAGTGCGTCTATCCACTCTCCCACACACGAGGATGGACAACTAAAGCTTATAGAAAGAAAGGAGGAAACCGCATGAAATCGTATCTGGCGCCTCAAATCACCGTTTTAGGCTATGCTTTGGAAGCGGTCGTGGCCGCTCCGCTGGAAGGATCTAACACCTTCAATGATGGCGAATTAGAGTGGTAAATCCTTACGCTATCGTTCCCAAAACGCACAAGGAGGAAAGAAAATGAAACTGCGTAAACTCATTGCCGTTTTAGCTGCCATGCTGATGCTGTGCTCCCTGATTCCCGCAGGCGCGATGGTATCCGCCGCAGCGGTTAATCTGATTGAAAACGGCGACTTTGAAACCGGTAACTTTAACACCGGCTGGGACCAGAGCTGGTATGCTCCCGGTATTGTCACCGACGTGGTGCATGGCGGTACGTATGCCATGAAGACCACTAACACCGCCAGCCAGTACCAGACTATGATTAAGACTAAGGCCATCACGGTTGAGGCCAACACCAGCTACACGGTGACCTTCTGGTACTACTACGATGGTAGCGGTACCGATGCAGGTGCCTATCTGTATGCCAAGGGCAACGGCAGCACCAACATCAGTCATATGATTGCCAATGGTTCTGCCAACCCCCGCACGTGGCAGAAGGCCACGCTGGAGTTTAACTCCGGCTCCTACACCAGCATTACCCTGTTCCTGCAGAATAAGACCGCCAACACCGGCGGCACCTTCTACTTTGATGACGTATCTATGATCGTCACCGGTAGTGACGTTCCGGAACCCGAACCCGAGCCGGAACCCACCTACACCAATTTTGTTGAAAATGGCGGCTTTGAGGCGGGCAACTTCAACACCGGCTGGGATCAGAGCTGGTATGCTCCCGCTATCGTCACCAACCCGGTGCATAGCGGCACCTATGCGATGAAGACCGGCAATACGGCCAGTCAGTATCAGACGATGATTAAGAGTAAGGCCATCGCCTTGACCGCCAACACCGACTACACCTTGACCTTCTGGTACTACTACGAAGGCTCCGCTGCCAATGCCGCCGCCTACGTATTCATCAAGGGCAACGGCTCCACCGACATCAAGAACGTGGTGGCCGACGCCTCCACTGCCGGTGTGTGGAAGCAGGCCACGGTGACCTTCAACACCGGCTCTTATGCCTCCGTCACTTTGTTCTTCCAGAACAAGACCGCCAATGCCGGCGGTGCTTTCTACTTTGATGACGTGGTTCTGTACGATCCCAATGAGTCCGCCGAACCGGAGCCGGAACCCGAACCCGAACCGGATCCCGAACCGGAAGGTCCCAAACCTGTTCCTGTGGTGCCCGGCAACGTGATGAGCAACGGCACCTTTGAGACCGGTGCCACCAAGGGCTGGACCGTTTACGGCGACACCAAGGCTTCTGCTGATGCCGCCTACACCGGTAACTATGGTGCCGAACTGTCCAGCAACACCTCTTGGGGTAGCTTGATGTACGCCACTGTCCCGGTGGAAGAGGGCGTCAACTACACCGTCTCTTTCTGGTATAAGGCGGTCACCGAAAACGTGAACTTCCAGATTAAAGACGGTAATTCCTCTGGCGAGGTTCTCGCCAACGATTCCTTGAGCGCAGCCGATTGGACCAAGAAGACCTACAAGGTCACCTCCTCTGCGGCGGCGCTGTATATCAATTTCTTCCACAATAGCTCCACCAATAAGAATCTCATCTACGTGGATGACGTTCAGGTGTATCCTTCTCCCATCCTGCAGAATGGCGACTTTGAGACCGGCGACAACGGTGGTTGGGTTACCTATTCCGGCTCTACCGTCACCGCCGATGCCAAGAAGAACGGCAACTATGGTATGAAGCTGATGGGCTCCGGCAACTGGGGCAGTATGGCCAATCAGGATGTGACCGTAGAGGCCGGCAAGACCTATGTGGTCTCCGCCTGGTTGAAGGTAGTGGCCACCGGTGCCAATATGCAGATCCGCGATGGCGGCTCCTCCGGCACGCAGTTGGCCAGCGGTTGGGTTGACAAGACCGACTGGACCCGTGTTGCCTACGTGGTGACTCCCGCCACCAACACCTTGCACGTGAACTTCCATTCCTCCGGCAAGAACGTCACCGAAACCGTCTATCTGGACGACGTTTCGGTGGTTGAGATTGCCGACGACGGTCTGCTGCAGAATGGCTCCTTCGAGACCGGCAGCGCCTCTCCCTGGTTCGGTTATAACGGTTCCGGTGCTTCCACCGAAGCTGTCTACGAGGGCTCTTACGGCGCCCACCTGAAGGGCGACGGCACCTGGAATGGTATTTTCTATCAAGATTTCACCACCGAGGTGGGTAAGAAATACAATTTCTCTGCTTATTTCAAGACCATTTCCAATGGTTGCAACATTCAGATTGTGGACGTTGCCAGCAACACCACCATCGCCTCTATGTGGTACAATGTGACCGATTGGACCAAGGTGTCTATGGACTTTGTGGCCACCGGCGCCACCACCCGCATCAACATCTGCGGCGGCGGTAACGGTATCATCGAGAGCGTCTATATGGACTCTGCCGCCGTAATTGAGCTGAAAGAGCCCTCCTATGACGGCTATATCTACAATGGCGACTTCGAGGCCGGCTCTCTCACTAAGTGGGAGGTCTACCAGTCCACCGAGATTTCCGGCGAGGCCGCCTATACCGGCGACTACGGCGCCAAGATGATCGGTGACGGCAGCTGGGGCGCCACCCTGAACCAGAAGTTTAATCTGGAGGTCGGTAAGACCTACAAGATTTCCTTCTGGTACAAAGCCATTTCCAATGGTGTTAACTATACGATCAAGGGTGACGTGGATGGCCAAACCCTGGCTTCGGCTTACTTGAGTACCGGCAGCACCGGCGCCAAGTGGGTATACGTGGAGAAGATCTTTAAGTCTGCCTACAACACTTCTGCCACCCTGAACTTCTCCGGCTCCGGCAAGGAGACCAAGGACGAGGTTTGGATCGATGACATTAAGATCGAGAATCTGTCCGGCGACGAAATGGATCGCGAAGATAATCTGGATGACGGCGGTATCAGCATCCGCGATACCGATGACGACAGTCGCGGTCTGGCATTCCGCTTCTTCCTGAATGCGAACAACGTTCAGTACGTCAAGGGCAACCAGTACGTGAGCGGTACCGGTACCGTCAAACTGTTCCAGTATGACGAAGCCGTCGGCACCCTGCTGGAGACCGGCGCCGTGGTGTCCAACCTGTCCGGCGACAACCTGACCCTGGAGGCAGTAAACGGCAAGAATACCATCAAGATTGCCGCTAAGTACCTGCTGGATTGGGAAGAGAACGCCATCGGCTTTGCCGTGCGTATCATCAACATTCCCGATCAAGGTGTGAACACCGAGATTTACGCCCGTCCCTACTACACCTATCAAATTGGTGACGAGATCGTTACCGTCTACGGCGACGTCATCAGCGACAACTACGCTGACGTGGAGGTTGCCCGTCGCACCAAGCGTGTGCTGATGGTGGGCGATGCCGCTACCTATGGCATGATGGATACCTGTCTGTACGACGTACTCAAGAGCGCTGACTACGATCAGGTCATCCTGGGCCACCTGGATGGCACCACCTATCATAAGAACGACGACAACGGCGAGTGGGTCACCTCCACCTCCGACGCCGCCACCGCCATCGCTGATGAGCGCTGGCAGTACATTGTGGTCACCAACGACACCGAGCTGGAGTGGGCCAACGCTAACAAACCTTACGGCGCTCAGGTGCTGTATTACAGCGCCACTGCCGCCACCGCTGCTGACGGCGTTATCCCTGCCGCTACTACGCTGGCAAACTTGAATACCATCCGTCCTGCCGCTACTGAGGCAGAGAAGGAATACGCCGTCACCGTGGCGTGGTATTTGGCGCTGACCGGTGAGACGCTGGATATCATCTCCTATCAGCCCGCCGAAGTCGTCTCCTGCTACTTTGATCTGTGCCGTGCCGCAGCACAGGCCACCAACAGCCCCTACAGTGTCACCGACCTGACCGAGACCGTCCTGCTGGCAGGCGGCGACTATCAGATGCAGACCCAGGCCGCCGGCGACCCCGATGTAACGCCTCTGCTCAATGGCGCTAAGCCCGAAACCGCTAACGGTCTGTTTGATGGCTTCTTCTTCATCGGTGACTACGGATACGGTTCCGGTCACGACGTGGCGACTGCCGGCACCCAGAGTCTGGATGCGGCCGTCTCCGACGTGGTCTTTGGCAACAAGGTCTACACCGAGGGTAACCACGATGCACCCACTGTGGAGCTGATTTCTCCCACCGGTCCCAAGGATCCTCTGGGTGCTCCCTACGGTGTGTTCGTTATCAATGAGAATGATTACAGCGCCTATGGCGGCGGCAGTGCTGCCGTAGCCAATCAGTTGACCGCCTATTTCAACGAGAAGGTCAATAGTGACTGGGGTAACAAGCCCATCTTTGTGCTGTGCCACGTGCCGCTGCACTACAGCCGCCGTACCATCGACGAAAGCTGCGCTAAGAACGCCCTGCCTCTCGTAGAGGCTCTCAACGCCGGCGGCGAGGCCGGTCTGAACATCATTTTCCTGTTCGGCCACAACCACTCCGGCGACTACGACGCCTACATTGGCGGCGGCTCCATCTATCTGGCCAAGGGTGATTCCATCCTGGTGGCCGATCCTGCCAGCGTGAAGAACGCTCCCTCTGAGGTGGAGCTGAATTTCACCTATATGAACGCCGGTTACGTGGGCTATTACGCCAATCACGGCTCCGAGGCGGATCGCACCCTGACCATGACCACCTTCCGCATTCAGGCGGACGGTTCGGTGATCATCAGCCGTTACGCTGCCGATGGTCTCCATAACCTGAAGGCCAAGGGCGTGCTCAACGACCGCGACCTGACCAACACCTACATTGTGGGTGCTCTGGATGAGACCGTCTACGGTCCTCAGCGAGTCGTCACCGCCACCTCCGACGAACCCTACGCGGAATAAATAGTAAAACCCCTCCCACGCCTACAGTTGTGGGAGGGGTTTCTATTTTGTTTCTATGTGTTTATGGATGGCTTTAATTGTCATATGTTTCCAACCTGTTCAACACAATAATGACCTACACGGACTTTACGATTCGTGCGTCACACCCGTGTCATGTAGGGGCATAAAGCGGGTGCTGTTCGTTATTTGCTTCGATTTATTCGCTCGGAGGCATGCCTGTGTGCTCTTGAAATAAACGCCGAAATGTGTTGTTTGCAAAAAAAGAAGGCTATCTGCAAACCCGATCACAGATAGCCAGCTGTTTTGGAACCGTTTTACGGAAACCTAATGATAATACATTGATTTACCTTCATACAAGTCATTCCATAGCATAAGGAGTTGACGGTCTCCTCGCTAGAGAAGACGTATTTGTGTGAAGGCCGGGGCCGCACTGCCGTAATGGTTGATACAGACTTTTCCAAGAGCAAAGACAAGGTACCCATCGGAAACCATCCGGCAGCCGGAAACAGCATCTACATTATATACCGCTTGCTTTTGATTGTCAACCACCGAATGGGAAAACCCCACGGATTGCTCCGTGGGGTTTTCGGTTGCTTAGGGATGGATTAGTCCAGAGCGGCGTTGTAGGTATCGTTCACCACGTCGTCGTAGATCACGATCTGTTCACCTTCAGTATTTTCATAAATACAATAGGGACGGGCAAAGATGGTAGCGTTTGCCTGTTCCACGGGAATGTTGATAATACGCACCGCAAAGGTAGCGCTATCTTCCTCCAAATCCATCAGATACTTGGCAGAAATCTTTATGGTTCGGGCAGATAGGTTATCCAGCGTGAAAGCATCCAAATCCGTACCAATCGAGATATCGTTGCTTACTACTGCGCCAAACTCCACCAGCATGCAATCTTCACCATCGATGGTGACGGTGGCGTTGCTCAAATCCGCCACGTTACCGTTTTGTACCGTGATGTTATTGGCCGCTACGTTAAACTTGAACGCCAAACCAAGACCGGTTTTGGTCTCCTCGGTACGGCTGGTCTCGCCACCGACAAAAAGATCGGGAGTTTTGACTCCCAGTTTCATAAGGGTGATATCGTCAAAATAGACGCTCTCTGCGTTGCCGTTGCCGCCGCCACAGATGTTGAAGAAAAGTTTATCGCTGGGTGTGACGAACTTGTATTCCACATAAGTCCATTCGTTAGAAGAATACCAACCGCCGGTTCCGGCAATCATCGTGCCGTTGTTGTCGTTTTCTTTGACCTGCACGTTAGCACCCACGGAATTGGTTTTATACCAGAAGGACAGCACATAATTCTCGCCGGCCTCCACGCTCACTGTCTGAGCGATCATAGTGCCCCAGCCACCGGAGCCGGTAGCATGCATGCCAAAGGAGCCGTTCTTGGCGGCTTCCGCTTTAACTTTTGAACCCTGATAGGCCGTCCAGCCACTATTGGTAGCCAGTTCAAAGTCGCCGTTGACAAACAGATTGCCCGTGGTGGGAACTTCGATACCGCCAGGAATATCGCCCGCTTTACTCTTATACACCACCGGCGCGGATTTGAGCCCCATAGAGTCTACCGCATAGACAGAAATCTTAAAGGAATCGTCACCTGCGGCCAGTGTGTAAGGAATAACAAAGGTGTAGTCATCCGGGAAATCCTCCGGTTGGGGATAGAGATAAAACTCAGAATAGGCTTTGGTGCTTTTCACCGATTCGGAAGGCAAACCTTGAATGTCAATGACGTAATGATGCACCATATCGTTATCGGTAGCCGCATCAAAGGCGACAAGCATATTCTCGCCGGAGAGTTTTCCGCTTACCTGAGCATTCTCGGCAAAAGTGGGAGCAACGTTACCTACGGTGAAGTAGCCGTCGTTGTAGTGATACAAATGACTCTTGTCCTCCAAGTCGGGAGCAGATACATAGAAAGGCTCCTTGATGACGGCATCATTCGCAAAATCCAGTCGAGTGATTTTCAGGTTATTGTTTTTGTCCACCTGCACCAACAGGCCGCTGGATACGTCATGAGATTCGGCCACGGTGGTGTTGCCTCCGGTTTGCAGATAACCGCCCTCGATGGCCATATATTGGACGCTACCGCAGTTCAGAGAGGTAAAATCCTTTTGATAGATGGTGCGCTCGTCAGCTAGGGGGAAGTGAACGTGGCCGGAGAAAGTAACGACCTCGGGATAGTTCTCGAGGTGAGAATAAATCAGTTTGCTACCCCAGTGCTTGCCGGTATAGAGATCAGAGCCGTAGGTAGTGCCATAGACACCGGCGTGGACGTAGACAAAGATGGGCTGCCCCGGTTTGTCGGCACGGGCAGCGGCCAACTGGGTATCCAGCCACTTCAGATCCTGCTCCACAAACATGGCTTCGGAAGCGTTCCAGTAGTCCATCATATTCACGGCGATGTAGTGGTAGCCACCGATGATCGCGTGGCGGTTTCCGCGATCGTGCTGGCTGGAAGGCAGATCCATCTCGGTATACTTTGCCAGATCGGCATAGATTTGAGACAAAGTGGACCACTGGTCACCCTGTGCGTCGTGATTGCCGGTAACGAAGAATACGTTAGCATCCTCGCCCAGCTGACTGTCCGTGATGGTTTTAAAAGCGTTGCCGATGCTGCTGTCATACTCGCTGGCGGAGATGTCACCGGCGATGGTGACCGCATCCAAGTTACCGCCTGCGTATTTTTTCAGCAGCTGCAGAGCGTTCGTGTACTTATTGCAATTATAGCTATTTGCATCACCGTTGATGTGGATATCGCTGATGGCGCCGAAGGACATCACGATGTTATCCTCATCAAACTCCACCGGTGCCAGCAGCAGATCGCGCAGAATTGCGTTCACGGCAGTGGTAGCGGCATCCACTTCCTCTTGTGTGGCCGCCTTGTTGTTCAGCACCGTTTCGGCGGCGGCGATAGCATCGTCGTACACACCGTTTTGGTTGTAGTTCTTCAAGGTGTTAACGGCATCGCTTAGTTTATGATAGCGAACGTCTTCTTTCACCTTGAAAGCTTTCATGTCGGAAATATAGGCTGTTTCGCCGGCACTCACGCTCTTATGGAATAGAACAGACATCACTTTCAGGTCGTCGATGATACCGGTCAATGCGGTATAATCGGAGAATTTCAAGTGATAGTAGCCGTTAACATAGCAGGTGTCGATGTTGGTATAGTTCGCCTCGTATTTCCAATACTCGCCCCAGTCAGCGCTACCGCGCATCAGACGGGCGGTAAACTGGGTGATGGGAATTTCGTTGCCGTTTTTATCCGAGAAGGCGATGGCGATACCGTCGTAATCGGACAGCTTACCGTCCTCGGCGTTGGTGATTTGGAAAGGGTTGATGGCGCTAAAGGCGCCGCCGTTCTTTTGAGTGGCAAAGCAGAAGCGAGAGTTGGCACCGGTAGCTGTCATCTTTAAGGATTGGGTAGCATCACCCACCAGACCCTCGTTGGAGATGGAGTAAGTGGCACCAAAGCCATTCATCGATGCGGCCTCGGCAGAGGTCCATTTCTGGATGCCGTCCATCTGTACGTAGGTGTAGTTATCGCTCAGACTGGCCTTGTAGTCGGCAATACAGGCGTTAATGATGGCTAATTGAGCATCTACCTCGTCCTGAGTAGCGCCGTCATTGTTCAGCACCGATTGCGCCGTAGCGATCTGTTCAGCGTAAGAGGTAGCGTCCAGAGCAGCTAACTTGTTGACGGCGGCGGTCAAGTCACCTTTACTCACGTTGCTGCCGTTGGAGGCGCGATACAACTCTACGGCGGAATAGTAACAGGTGTTTTCTGCGCTGCTACCATAACACAGCATGGAAATGCCGGAGGCGTAGTTCTTCAAATAATCGTAAATGTCGGTTCCGGGAGCGGCGCCGTTGGTTTTAAAGGATGCAAAGTCAAAGTAGAAATAGCCGTCCGCATCACGGACGGGAGCACCTTCCCAATAGCGCATCTTGGAAGAATAGTTGGCGCCGTTGGTAACGCGGAGAGTAATCTTGGTGAAGTTGGCGGGTTGGCCGTTGGCGTTGAGCACGGCTATGCGAACGCCCTCGTAGTCGGCGTAGTTGACGGTGCCGGACGTGGGAGCCCATACGTTGCCTGCGGTACAAGGTCCGCCGGTGCCGTAAGTCCAGTTTACGATGCAGTTGTTGTAAGCCGAGCCACTGTTGCCGTATACGGCTTTGATGGCTTGATTGCCGTCGCCTACAATGTATTCGGCATCATTAATGACCGTCAGTTTCGTGCAACAGCCATTGGCATAGCCGTTGTTGCCACTGGATTTATTCAGTTCGGTTTGTGTCCAGGTGGTGAAACCGTTCAATGGAATGGTGTCGTAACTCGCCGCTGTTACGGCGAAGAGACCAAGACCATTAAAAAGAGTCAGCATCATACACATAGACAGTAAAATAGAAAGTGATTTTTTCATACGTTCTCTTCCTCTCAATTGTGTTTTTGATTACTGTAAAAATAAGAAGGCTATCTACGAAACCCGATCATAGATAGCCAGCTGTTTTGGAACCGATTTACGGAAACCTAATGTTACATTACATTGATTTACCTTCACAAAAGTCCTTTCGGTAAGGAGTTGACGGTTTCCTCAAGTGAGGAGACGTTATCTTATGTGAGGGCCGGGGCCGCACCGTCGAAATGGTTAAACAGACTTAGTAGGTACGTAGACGAGGTACCCATCGGCAACCATCAGACAGCCGGAACAGCATTCTTATTTTACATTACTAACGTATGTTTGTCAACCAAAAGAAAAGAGAAAATCTCAGATTGTTCTGTGAACTTTTTTGGTTGTATGGGGGTTATGCGCAGGCGTTGTAGGTACCGGTCACCACGTCGTCGTAGATGATGACGGACTGTTCGCCGTTGCTCAGGATGTAGTAGGGACGTACCGAGATAACGGTATCCTTATTTGCATCCGGGATGTTGATGATGCGGACGGTGAAGTCGGCAGAATCCTCATGCAGATCGTACAGATACTTGATCTCGATATTCTTGGTGCGGTCGGACAAGTTGTCCAGGGTCGGCACGGTGTCGGAGTCGTTGGAAGCCACAGCACCGATGCCCACCAGCGCATAGTCTGCACCATTGGCAAAGGGAACAGCGGTGGCGGAGGTCAAGTCAATGACGTTGCCGTTCTTGGCACCGATGTTGGCGGCGTCGATGCTGAATTTGAAAGCCAGACCGTTCACGTCCTCAGAGACAGACTGACCATCGCAGGAAATGACGTCGCCGATGGAGGTCTCCACAACCTCCATATTCACCAGACGGTTGTTGCTCCAACCGGTGCCGGCACGGCCCACATCAACGAATTCACGCCAAGGGTCGTCAGCGGTGGCGCTATCCTTACCCCACAGGGTGACCTTCACGTCGTCGGAACCCAAACGGATGTAGTAGACCTGGCCGGGGTTGACCGCCACGGGCAGGTCGAAGGTCAGGGTCTGCCAGCCCTTGGTGGCGGACTCATAGTTGCAATTCAGGACAGCGGTGCCCAGCACCTCGCCCTTACCGTAGTAGTCGGTGCAGAGGGCGGCGGTCAGGGTGCCGACACCGGGCTGCACACGGACATAGGCCTTCACACCGTCCACATAGTTGGTGGCGGGAGAGAAGGGAGCCCACAGATAATCGTTCTGGATATTCCAGTTTTCAGCGCCCAGCTCGGTGCAACCCAGATAGGTCTTCATCTCGATCACCTCGAAGTTGACCAAGCGGTTGTTGCTCCAGCCGGTGCCGGCGCGACCGGCGTCTACGTGCTCCTGCCAGGGATCTTGGGCGGTAGCGCTGTCCTTACCCCACAGGGTAACCTTCACGTCGTCGGAGCCGAAGCGGACATAGTAGACCTGGCCGGGATTGACCGCCACGGGTTGGTCAAAGGTCAGGGTCTGCCAACCCTTGGTGGCGGACTCGTAGTTGCAGTTCAGGGTAGCGGCGGCCACCAGCTCGCCCTTGCCGTAATAGTCGGTGTAGATGGCGGCGGTCAGCGTGCCCATACCGGGCTGCACACGAACGTAAGCCTTGATGGCAGTGATGTGGTCAGCAGAAGTAGCAAAGGGAGCCCAAATATAGTCGCCCTGGATATTCCAGTTCTCAGCGCCCAGCTCGGTGCAACCCAGATACAGTTTGCTCTCAACCTCGCTCACTACGAAGTTGGGCAGGTAGTTGGTGCGCCAACCGCTACCGGAGCGGCCATTGTCCACATAGGCGCGATAGTCGTCAGTGCCGGTGGTGGCATAGCCATACATCGTGATCTTGGGGCTGCCCACGGAACCGATGCGCAGATAATAGGTCTGGCCGGGGTTGACGTTCACGGGAGCGTCAAAGACAAACTCTGCCCAAACGTTGGTGCTGCCGCCGGGATTAAAGGACTGGGATGCCTCAGCCAGCACCTCGCCCTTACCGTACACGTCGGTGCAGATGGCGGCGGTGATGGTACTCTCGCCGGCACGGACACGCAGATAAGCCTTAACGGCATCGATCATGCTGGCACCGGGGGTGAAAGCAGCATACACGTAGTCGGTCGTAATATTCCATTGTTCGCTACCGGTGGTCTCGCAACCCAAATAGGTCTCGGCGGCGGATACGGACATAGCGGAAACAGGCAGTAGGGAGCACAGCATCAGCGCCGCTGCCAAAACAGCAATCAGTTTACGCATTTTCATTTTTGATTCCTCCTAATAAAGTATTTTGGAGCAAGTTGTTCTTTTGAAAACTTGGTAGAAAGGTGCGATTCTTTCTCAAGGGGCGACAACAAGTCTTAACCATTAACAGACACTAAAAATCGCCCGATTACCATGCCAGTTCCACATCGTTGTGAATGTTGCTGCCGTGAGTGATGCCGGCTATCTCTTGCTCAGCGACAAAAGAGAGCTGATTCATTTCAGGTGCTTGATACTTTTTCATAATTATTCTCCTATCATTGCATTTACTAAGTTATTGTAACAGTTGTAATAGGTATCACCGTAGATAATCTGTTCACGTCCGTTTTCGTCTTCATATACGTAGTAGGGACGGACGTAGATCATGGTATTCACCTGAGCGTCGGGAATATCGATGACACGCACGGCAAAGGAGAAAGAATCCTCCGCAATATCACACAGATATTTGGCAGTGACGTCCTTCGTCTTCTTCTTGTCCACGTCGTCGTGCTCCATAGACTCGGCCTCAATGCTCTGGTCGATAGAGACGATGGCGCCTGCGTATTTCAATGCATAGGTGGCATCGTCATTGATCCAGGGTTTTACAATCGCGGAATTGGCGACGTATTCGGTGGTATTCACCGTCTGTGCGCCGTCAGCGTCCACGGCGAAGCGGAAAGCCAACGCCTTAGTGCCAAAAGCAGTGTCGCGGATGCTGGATTCGCCGCCGGTGACGACCTCTTCCTGCACGATAGGCAGAATCTCGGTCATCACAACGTTATCCAGATAGACGATTTCGGTCTCGCCGGTACCACCGCCGCAGAAATTCAGCGTCGTGGTGGTGGAGACGGCTGTGAAGGTCAGGCTCAGCTTGGTCCAGATGGTGTTGCTGTACCACGTGCTGGTCAGTTTTGTCTCACCATTTTTAATCTGGACGTTGGTGCCTTTCTGTACCGTTTTCAGGTAGAAGGTGACCACGTATTCGCTGCCGACCACGGTGGCAAAGGTCTGGTTCAGCGTACTGCCCCAGCCGCCGTCGCCCTTCAGCACGGCACCGTAACTGCCTTCGTAGGCTGCCGCCTCAGAGATGGAGGTCTCTTGGAATACGGTCCAATAGTCGTCGTTTCCGGTCTCAAAGTTACCGTTTTTGATGAAGCCGTCATCGCTGGCCGTAGCCAAACGGGTCAGGGTGACGTCATCCAAGTACAAGTCTTCGATGCTACCGGTACCGCCACCGCAGAAATTGAGGAAAATGGTGTTTCCGATAGCGGTGATGGTGTAGCTTAGCTCGGTCCATTCGGTGGTGGTAAACCAGCCGCCCTTGGCCAACGTCTCTTTGGTAACGCCATCCTGAATATGGATATTAGCGCCGACAGCGTTGGTCTTGAGGCGGAAGGTCAACTCGTAGGTAGCGCCGGCAGTGACGGCAAAGGTTTGGTGCGCCATACTATTCCAGTTGCCCTCGCCTACCAAATGCAGGCCGTAGTCACCGGAATAGGCGGCCTCCTTTGCTACAGAGGTGCTCTTGTTGGTCGTCCAGCCGGTAGCGTCGCCGCTCTCAAAATCACCGTTGGTGATGAGCGGTGTTTCTACGATGGAGATGTCGTCCAGCCACACCACCTCGGTCTGCTCGGTGCCTGCACCGCAGAAGTTGAGGAACAGAGACTTAGTAGAGTTGGTAGTGGTGACGATAAAGGTCAGCTTAGTCCACTCGGTATTGCTGAAATACTTGGTGACGAATGCGTCGCCACTGTTGATGTTGTTCTTCACGTGGATATTCACACCACCGGCGATGGTTTTCGCCCAGATGGTGATGGTGTAGGTCTTGTTCGCCTCCACCGCCACGTTTTGTGTCAGCACACTGTTCCAGTTACCCGCGCCGGAGGTGGCAACGCCGTATTGACCGGAATGGGCCGCTTCGGTGGATGCCGCCGTGGCGTCAAAAGTCTTCCAACCCTCGGTGGTACCGCCTTCAAAGTCGCCGTTGATGACCAGATTATCCGTCGCAGCCGCAACGCCACTGCCAACGGGCAACACGCCGCACAAAAGAGCCGTACAGGTCAAAATGGCTAAGAATTTACGTAATTTCACTGTCACGTCCCCCTTTCTTACCAATCCATAGTGACGTCATTGGAATCCTGAGGCGTATAGCTCTGGGAATAAACGTCACCATATACAACGACCTCTTCGCCGTTGAAGAGATACACGTAATAAGGGCGAGCATAAATGGGGGTCTGATCGTGATGCAGAGGAACGTTGGTGATGCGTACCGAGTAGGTAGCGTAAGTCTCGCCAACGTCATAGGCGTAAACCGCAGGCACATCCGCGACATTGGTGCCGTTGGTGTGGTCCAATGTAAAGATGTCGCTGTTTTCGCCAACGGCATGGTTGTTGGTGATGACGGCACCCATGCGCACCAACCGGTAAGAAATGTTGTTCTGCGCCACGTCCACGGTGGCGTTGGTGCTGTCGAACACGTTTCTACTGTTGACAGCTGCACCGTCCATCTCCAGCGTAAAGCTGAATGCCAGACCCAAGGTGGTCTCACTCATCTCCATCTTACTGGTTTGACCGCCGGTGGGCAGCAAACGTGCTCGCGGCGCCTCGTCCACGTAGGAGAGGTAATCCAACGCATCCAGCAATTCCTCTGCCAGCAGGTCGGCCTCGTCCTTGGTGGTGCGCTCGTTCATCAGTGCCTTCTGCGCTTTTGCGCTCAGCGCATAGACGTTGTCCAGAGGCTCGCCCAGAGACTCTTCTCTCAGGCGATCTACGTCAATATTGTCTGCCTGCGTCACCAAAGCGGCCAGCTGATCCAGGGCGTAGTTCTTGGTCAACTCGGGATGGGCAAAGCTGACAGCATAGAACTGCCAAGAGGCATGCTCCTGGTTGCCGGGGTCAGCCAGGCGGTCGTTGCGGTAGTTCTCGGGATAGACACCGCACTCTGCCGCCACCGTCTCGATGAAGGAGAGCAGATACTCCTCACGATCCTTATTACCGATGGCGTGGTAGTACATAATCTCCCAAGACAAGCCCTTGCCAATGACGCTGACGCCATCCTTTATCTCACCCAAGGTGCCGTTGGTGTGCAGCATCTCGTAGCCGTGGATGGTCGTAGTGGCGTACACGCCGTACAGATCCAGCGTGTTCTGCATAATCTGGTCATCCATAGCATACCATTCCGCTGCCATAGGAGCCAGGTTCACCCAGCTGATGCCGGGGATAAAGGTGCCGTTATCGATGTCATACAGCTCGGCGTAGATGGTCACGCCGTCGTACTCGGTGATCAAATGCTCGGCAATTGCCTCGGTCAAAGCGGTGGATGCGGCGCTCCACTTGGCGGCAGAGGCGTCGTCGCCGTGATCTGCGGCGAAACGGCTCATCTCGTACAGCGCCTGAGAGGCGAACACGTTGGTAATGAGGTCGTAGGAATTCCACTTACGGCCCTCACGGCTGTGCTCGAAATAGGGGTTGCGCATCAAACCGTTTTCGCCAATGTAACCGTTATCCAAATAATAGTTGGCATAGGTGCGAATGACAGGATAGGATTCGGCGATGAAGACGCGGTTGTCCTCGTTGTCCAGACAGCCCATGGCGTACTGATACCATGCGTGGATGAACATATAGTTGCCATCCGGCTGAATCTCTCTGGACCACACGGAGGCGCCGCTGGTCTTATAAGCCTCGAAACTGGCCTCACCCTCCACGGAGACGTATTTGTCGCCCTCTACGGTGAAGGTGCCGTACTGGTCCAGTTCGTTGGTGCCGTGCCAGTAAACCTTGCCTTCGGCGTTAACCAATTCCAACTTCAGGCTGTATGCCTGAGAGGCGTCCGCTTCGTTTAAAGGGAGGGAGAAGCTCAACTTCACCCAGTCACCGCCAACGGGAATCTCTTTGATATCCATCTCGTACCAATCCACACGGACGGCGTTGCTGCCGTAGCCCTTGGACAGAGTGGCCTTCAGGATACCCTTAGCCTCTTCGTCGCGGCTCAGAATTACGCGCAGAGAAGAAATTTTCTCATTTTCCAGCACCGGCACGACCTGCAAACCGGCGGTGTTGCCGTCCAGCGTGACGATGACCGAATCTTCCTGCGGAGCCGCACCGGGAATCTCGAAGTTGGGTAGGAAGGCGGTGCGCCATCCGCTGCCGGCACGGCTGGCGTCCACGTAGGAGCGATAGTCGTCGTCGCCATTGGTGGCAGTGCCCCAAAGGGTGACCTTCACATCGTCGGAGCCGAGGCGTAGGTAATAGGTTTCGCCTGCCTGAACGGCTACGGGCGTGTCAAAGGTCAGGGTTTGCCAACCTTCTGCGTCTGCAGAATAATTGCAGGGGAGGGTAGCAGTGCCCAGCGTCTCGCCTTTGCCGTACACGTCGGTGCAGATAGCTGCAGTCAGACTGCCCATGCCGGGGCGCACCTTCACGTAGGCTTTGACGTAGTCGATGGTATCGGTGTTCGGCACGAATGCGCCGTACACGTAATCGCTTTGGATGTTCCACTGCTCGCTGCCAATCTCGGTGCAACCCAGATAAGCGTCAATCTCGGAAGCGGCGGAACCGGCAATTTCAAAGTTGACCAAGCGATTGTTGCTCCAACCGGAGCCGCTGCGTCGGTCGTCCACGTGCTCCTGCCAAGGATTGTTGGCGGTGGGGCTATCCTTACCCCACAGGGTCACCTTCACGTCGTCGGAGCCAAAGCGCAGGTAGTACACCTGACCGGGATTGACCGCCACAGGCTGGTCAAAGGTCAGGGTCTGCCAACCCTTGGTGGCAGTCGCGTAGTTGCAGTTCAGGGTAGCGGTACCCAGCACCTCGCCCTTGCCGTAGTAGTTGGTACAGATGGCGGCGGTCAGAGTACCCACGCCGGGCTGCACACGGACGTATGCTTGCACGCTATCCACGGAGTTGGCGGAGGTAGCAAAAGGTGCCCAGATGTAGTCGTTCTGGATGTTCCAGTGCTCAGCGCCCAGCTCGGTGCAACCGAGATATTCGGTAGAGGTTTCATCAGCGTTGATGATGAAATTGGGCAGATAGTTGGTGCGCCAACCACCGCCGCTACGGCCGGCATCTACATGGGCACGGTTTTCGTCGGTGCCGGAGGCAGCGGCACCCCACAGGGTGACCTTGCCGCCGTCACTGCCCAAGCGCAGGTAGTAGGTCTGACCCTTCGCCACCGCTACGGGCTGATCGAAGGTCAGGGTCTGCCAGCCTTCCGTGTCTTTGGAGACGGAGAAAGAAATCGTTGTTTCGCCTAACTTCTCACCTTTACCGTACACGTCGGTGCAGATGGCGGCGCCTAGAGTTCCGGAGCCTGCCATACACTTCACGTACACACGGACCGTCTCGATTACGTTGGTGTCGGGCGTGAATGCGCCGTACACGTAATCACTCAGGATATTCCATTGCTCCGAGCCAACATCCGCACAACCTAAATAAGCCTCAGCCAAATTGGCAGAGGCAGTAAGGTAAGTATTCTCATAATTGGAGTTGGTCTCGTTGAAATAGCCGAGAATGTGCTGGGTGTACTCCCATCCCAAATCCTGATGCTGGCCCATAATGAATTGCAGCATCTCACGGGATAGATGGTAGTCACCGTAAGCGTTTTGCGCCATAATCTGAATGGCGCTGTCTCGCAGATACATACCGCTGTACGCGCCGGTTAACGACGTTTCGGTGTATCCGCGATCGGTAATGCGCCCTATCAAGCTCTTGTACGTCTCCTCGTACAAGGACAGGGCCACATCGCTCAGATCGTCCATGGAGGTAGCAGAAACCATCGGTATTCCCGTCAATAAAATACAGATGACCGCCAAGATACTGAGCAGTTTTTTGGTAATTGCTCTGTGGTTCATTAGGTTCTCTCCCTTCGGTTATAGGAATTGCGGGTTTGACGTCGGATGAATCCGACCAAAGTCACCTCTCTTTCCCTCGAAAAATAACCGATGGATAAAACCTTGTCTGTTCTGCACAAAGTCTGTGACATAAATATACTATTATTTTCTATGTTTGTCAATGCAATTCCGGTGTGATTTGCTGAACTTGCGAACGTAAGGTGTATTACCGCTTTACAAAAAGGAGTGAGTTGTATCAGCTTGTGCTGATGAACACCAGCACGCCCAAAAACGTGCTGGACGCTACCGACGGCGAAATCCAAACCAAGATTAATGAAGTGTTCAACTAAGCTTTGATATGAGACAGCCTGTGACTTCGGTTGCGGGCTCTTTCGCTTTACAATCGAACGGTTGCCATTTTTGCGCTGGTTTGTCACAAATTGTCTGTTGTATTTGTTTGTGTGAGACACACAATAGGTTTGCAAACGCAAATAGATTTTGCGGTGGCAAAACCGCATCAAAAGGGGACACATAGTGACGGTAGAATATGCGGTTTCCCTTGCGGTGTGAGGTGGTACATGAACGCATAGCGACAAAGAAACGTTTGATATAAATCAATAAACTCATCCACAAACAGAACGGTTGTGGATGAGTTTATTTTGTTCACACAAAATTTTAATTTGATCAATTTAAAGCGAATGATAAAATTAAACTTGACAATTGTCATCATTGAGCGTACAATTTAATTGTATCAAAATATATGAAAATGATCAAAATACAGATGGAGATGAACATAATGAGAAATTTTGATTATATACAGGGTTGGGGAAAGCTTCTTACCCCAGAAATTGTTACATTGCTGTCGCAGATTCACGAGTATAAAGGGGAACAGACTCTATTTGTTGAAGCGCAAAGTGATACGCTCACCCAATTGGTTGAGATAGCCAAGATTCAAAGCACCGAAGCATCCAATAAAATTGAGGGTATTTTCACCTCTAATGAGCGCTTGAAAAAGATTTTGGCCAATAAGACTACTCCTCGCTCTCGTGATGAGCAGGAGATAGCTGGCTACCGTGACGTGCTGGCGACCATACACGACAGTTATGAGTTTATCCCGCTCCGTCCTGCTTTTGTTTTGCAGTTGCACCGCGATTTGTACAAGTTTAGCGGCAAGTCTATCGGCGGTAACTATAAGAGCTCGGATAACATCATCGCCGAAGAGGATGCTGACGGTAACCGTTTCGTCCGCTTTCAGCCGTTGTCCGCGTGGGAAACTCCGGAAGCGGTCGGGGCAATTTGCGCGGCTTTTGATGAGGCGGTGAATCGCAGCGATGCCGATCCGTTGTTACTGATTCCGATGTTTATCTTGGATTTTCTCTGCATCCACCCCTTTAACGATGGCAATGGTCGCATGAGTCGCTTGCTGACGTTGCTTCTGTTGTATCGTTCGGGATATATGGTTGGTAAGTACATCAGTATCGAGAAGTTGATCGAAGAATCGAAAGAAACCTACTACGAGGCATTGCAAAGCAGTTCGCAAGGTTGGCACGAGGAAGAAAACGACTATGCCCACTTCGTCCGCTATATGCTGGGTGTGATTCTGGCGGCTTATCGTGAGTTTTCCTCTCGCGTTAAGGTGCTCGCCGCGAGCGGCTTGTCTAAGCCGGATCGCATTCGTGAGATTATCAAAGATACTTTAGGGAAAATCACCAAGACGGAGATTATGGCAAAATGTCCGGATATTAGTCAGGTCACCGTGCAAAGAACTTTAAATGAACTGGTCAAGAGCGGCGAGATTATCAAAATCGGTGGCGGCCGCTACACGTCTTACGTATGGAACAGGGAGGAATAACAATGATTACCGGTGAATTGAAAAACAAAATCGACAGCCTGTGGAATACCTTTGCCGCAGGCGGTCTTGTCAATCCTTTGGACGTTATCGAGCAGATTACTTATCTGATGTTTATCCGTGATTTGGATGACGCTGACAACCTGCGTTCTCGCGAGAGCGCCATGCTTGGTTTGCCCTACAAGAGTATGTTCGCTGATGAGGTCACCATCGGTGACCGTGTGGTGGACGGCAAGCAGTTGAAATGGTCGGTGTTTCACGATTTTCCTGCGGGCAAAATGTACGCCACAATGCAGGAGTGGGTGTTCCCCTTCATCAAGAATCTGGACGGCAACAAGGACAGCGCCTATTCCAAGTACATGGACGATGCCATTTTCAAATTGCCCACCCCTCTGCTGTTGTCCAAAGTGGTGGACGCATTAGACGAAATCTATGACCTGATGGCGAAATCGGACAGCAAGGACGTCAAGGGCGACGTCTACGAGTATCTGCTCAATAAGATTGCCCAGTCCGGTCTCAACGGCCAGTTCCGCACCCCTCGCCACATCATTCAGATGATGGTGGAGCTGATGGCGCCGCAACCCGACGACGTCATCTGTGACCCTGCCTGCGGTACCAGCGGCTTCCTCGTTGCCGCCGGCGAGTACCTCAAGGAGAGTCACCGTGAGGCGATTTTCTTTGACCGCATCAAAAAAGACCACTATATGAATCATATGTTCTTCGGTTACGATATGGACCGCACGATGTTGCGTATCGGTGCGATGAATATGATGACCCACGGTGTGGAGCATCCTTTTATCGAATATCGGGACAGCTTGTCCGATCAGAACCCTGATAAGGACAAGTATAGCTTGATTCTGGCCAATCCGCCCTTTAAGGGCAGTTTGGACTACGATACGGTCTCTGCTGACCTGCTCAAGGTGTGCAAGACCAAGAAGACCGAGCTGCTGTTCTTGGCGCTGTTCCTGCGTATGCTCCGCATCGGCGGCCGTTGCGCCTGCATCGTCCCCGATGGCGTGCTGTTCGGTTCTTCCACGGCGCATAAGGCGATTCGCAAGGAACTGATTGAGGGCAACCGTCTGGAGGCGGTCATCTCTATGCCTTCGGGCGTGTTCAAACCCTACGCAGGCGTGTCCACCGGTATCCTCATCTTTACCAAAACGGGACACGGTGGCACCGACAAGGTGTGGTTTTACGATATGCAGGCAGACGGATTCAGCCTGGACGATAAGCGCACCGAGGTGAAGGAGAACGATATCCCCGACATCATCGCCCGTTTCCGCAATCTGTCGGCGGAAGAGGGGAGAGCGCGCACTGAGCGGTCTTTCTTCGTGCCAAAGGAGGAGATTGTGGGCAACGACTACGACCTGTCCATCAATAAGTATAAGAAAACCGAGTACGTCCCCGTGGAGTATCCCCCCACGTCGGAGATTCTCGCCGAATTGAAAGATTTGCAGGCGCAGATTGCCGCAGGCTTGGCGCAACTGGAGGAAATGCTGTAATGGAATTCAACTTTAAAGTTGTCCCGAGCGCAGAAAGCCTATACAAGAATGGAACGGAATTTCAAGCAGCTGCTTCTCGGTGTCTTGGAATGACCGAAAATGGCATAATTGAAATAGTGAAAGATGGTTCCTTTACAATGTTGGCAGCCCCAGCAGTTGTTAATGCCACTTTTTCTTGCGAAATGTATTTGAAAGCTTTGTTGCTAAAAAGTGGACAAGACTATCCAACTGATAGGGATGGACACAATCTTAAGAAACTATATGCAATTCTGCCTAAAGGAATTCGAAGAGAGCTATACCGTTATTGTGTACAAAAGAACGATGATGCAGAAACTGTTTTTGAAGTTTTTCTGGAAAGGCACTCGCTTGATTTTGTCAACACGAGATATTATGTAACGCGAGAAGGATGGCAGGGGATGTCTCCAATTGAAGTGTATACCTATGCATACAACCTAGGGAATATAACGAGGCACTTATTACTGAATTGGGAGAATGTGCAATGGCAAGATTAATTGAAATTACCGGTAAATGTATACCTGGTGAATGGGGAGACGAGGATGTTGATGGAACGGGAATCCCTGTTTTGCGAACAACCAATTTTACTAATGAAGGTGTTGTGAATTACCAAAATGTTATCACTCGCCGAATCAATAAAAGAAATTTGGATAAAAAGTATTTGCGAAAGGGAGACATAATTCTCGAAAAGTCTGGTGGCAGTGACAGCCAACCTGTTGGACGAGTTATATATTTTGAGGGAACAAGCAACACATTTTTGTTCAACAACTTTACTGGATTGCTCCGTGTTGAAAATGCTGATAAATGGTTTCCTAAATACGTGTTTTACGCCTTGTTTGCGGCATATCAAAGAGGGGAAACCCGTGCTTTTGAAAACAAAACGACTGGTCTACACAATTTGAAATTAGATAGTTATATGTCGTCGATAGAAATTGCAGAGATTCCTTATGAAGATCAGGTGCGTATTGTTCGTGAAATAGATAAGGTCGGAACATTAATTTCCTTCCATCGTCAACAGCTTGCCAAACTGGACGAGCTCGTCAAATCCCGATTTATCGAACTGTTTGGTGATTTAAAATCGAACCCTCACAATTGGCAATATAAGAATCTTCTTGATGTCGCAGACATCGATACCGTAATGGTAAGCGATTATGAAAAATATGCTGACTACCCACATATTGGTATCGATAGTATTGAGAAAAACACAGGGCGACTCTTTGGATACCGCACTATAGCGGAAGATGGTGTAATAAGCGGAAAGTATCTGTTTACAGCACGGCACATTATCTATAGCAAGATCCGTCCAAACTTAAACAAAGTTGCATTACCGGATTTTGATGGTTTGTGTTCGGCAGATGCATATCCTATATTGCCGAAGGAAAATGTGTGTCTGCGTATTTATCTTGGATACGTGATGCGCTCTGAATTCTTCTTGGACTATATTCTGCCGTTTAGTAGAAGGGCGAATATGCCCAAGGTGAATAAGGAACAACTATCGGGATTCAATTTACCTGTACCCGATATTGAGTTGCAGCGACAATTCGCAGCCTTCGTCGAACAGACCGACAAATCAAAATTGGCGATTCAGGAAAGTCTCGCCAAAATGGAAATGCTCAAAAAATCCCTGATGCAACAATATTTCGGATGAGGTGAAAAAATGAACAAAACACTGCAAAAAGTGGTAGAAAATGGAATAATAGTTTCCGTTTTGTTGGGAGTGGCGTATTTGTTGGCACATCAGTATCAAAAGGGAGTTCTTTCATATTACGACATACCGATGACGGTTGCTAATTTGAACACAACCAACGTGATAGAAGTGTTTATTACAATTTTCTCATTTGTGTATCTGTTTTATGTCTTGTCCAATGCTCTCCTTAAAACAGCAAAAGGGGTCACTAGCTATAAGGGTAAAGAAATTGTTGGTGTAACGCTTATGTTAGCTTGTGTTATAGCATTAAATGTGGCTGTTGTAGGGCGAATGACATTAGTTGTAGATGTCGCATTTCTCATTTACATAGTATATTTGTCACGATCATTTATTGAACCCTGCATTATGGTAAGAGAAAAAATGAAATATCGAGAGAAATGGGTTGTTTATTCCAAGATGAAGGAACGAGAAAGCAACCAAACAGACCAAGAAGAGCAACCAACGCTACTTGCTATATTGTGGAAGACTTTTAGTAAAATTGGTTTTGCTATCGGCATTGTCCTTGTGTTGTGTGGTATTTATAGATTGGCCGGTGACGAATATGCAAAAACACTAGAGCATTATTACATCGCAAAAGACTACTCAAGTCAAGTGGTAGTATACAGTTCAAGTGAGTATTATGTTTTGATGCCGATAGAAGATGGTGTGCTCCAAAATCAATATCAAATCGTTTCTACTAATGAAATAGGTAGCCTGGTGAAAGAAAAAACAGGCGTATTGATGCTAAAGGATGACGGGTGATAACTATGACCAACTTTGATTTTTTGACAAGGGACAAGCAATTTGAATCCTTTGCCGGTGTGGCGGTGGCGGCGGAGAAAACGCTACCCATCGACCCTGCCACCGGCGTGATGAATTGCCGCAATGGTTAATTAATTTGGAACGCTTAGATGATGCGGCGCAGAATCAGATCGTCCGCGAGAGTGGTCAACAGATTGCAGAAGCGCAAAGCAGAATTGATCGAGCCGAACAACAGCTGGACGCCAACTTGAGATACAAAAGTGTGTTGGTCACGAATGGCGATGCTCTTGTAGATGTAGTTTTTGATATGTTGGAGCAACTTTTGGATTGCAAACTAACAGGTTTTATAGATGACAAAAAGGAAGATTTTCTCGTTAGGAAAGATGTAGTTACATTTATTGGGGAAATTAAAGGAGTTACATCTAACGTAAAATCGGAGCACATATCACAATTGGATGTGCATTACCATTCCTATCTTGATAAACTGCAAGAACAGAACATTACCGAAAATGTAAAACAGCTCTTGATAATCAATCCGTTTAGAACAAAACCTCTTTCTGAAAGAGATGTTGTGCATGAAATACAGATCGCTCTAGCTAAACGAAACGGTTCTTTAATTATTACGACTGAGACTCTTTTATCTATCTACGAATTGTTTGCAAGAGAGGCAATTGCCTCCGAAAGAGTAATTTCTGTATTCAGTCAAGCTACGGGTTTGGCAAGCATAGAGATGTTTAAATAAGATAAGGAGGTCCGTCTATGACCAACTTTGATTTTTTGACAAGGGACAAGCAATTTGAATCCTTTGCCAGTGTGGCGGTGGCGGCGGAGAAAACGCTGCCCATCGACCCTGCTACCGGCGTGATGAATTGCCGCCGTGCCATGGAGCAGGCCATCAAATGGCTGTACTCCGTTGACGGCTCTCTCGTTGCGCCTTGGCAGGATAATCTGGTCAGCCTGATGAACACCGAGGAGTTCCGTGAGTTGGTGGGCGCCGACCTGTGGCGGCGGTTGGATTTCATCCGCCGTATGGGCAACAACGCCTCCCACACCAACCGCAAAATTAGCGAGGAACAGGCTCTGCTTTGCTTGGAGAACCTACATATCTTGATGGATTTTGTGGCCTATTGCTACGGAACGGAGTATGAGGAAACTCGCTTTGATCGAGACTTGCTCACCGCCCAACCTGCCGAAACTCCGGCGGACGAACCGGATGTGGATCTG
>JAZREF010000016.1:0-2528 GCA_045660625.1 Acutalibacteraceae bacterium | reverse complement strand
TCAATCCTCATCAGCGGGTAAATTTACCCGCATAGTGATGGTGGTGCCCACCCCAACGGTGGACTGAATGTCCATATAGTCGGTATAACGCTTCATATTGGGCAGACCCATACCGGCGCCAAAGCCCAGCGACCGCACCGTGTCCGTCGCGGTGGAATATCCATCCTGCATAGCCAGATTGATATCCGCGATACCCGGTCCGTGATCCGCCAGAATGATCTCGATGGCCTCCTCGGTCACACGCACCTCGGCGACACCGCCGCCGGCGTGGATGACCATATTGATCTCGCCCTCGTACATGGCGATGGACACCCGTCGGATGGTCTCCGCATCGATACCCATACGCCGCAGGTCCTTCTTCACCTGCACCGAAGCCTGGCCGGCAGAGGTGAAATCGTCCCCATCCACGTCAAAGCGGAATGACAACGCCTCGCTCATGCTCAGGCCTCCTTAACTTTATTTCCCACCAGACCGTTGGAATACAGGATGCCGCAGGCCTCGTACATCCGCTTGGGGGAGGTCAGCACCACGATGCCGCTCTCCTCAGCCAGCGCGATAATATCGGGGGTGGGTTTCTTATCCCTCACAAACACGACGCAACGCATATCCATCATCTCGGCGGTACGCACCACCTGCGTATTCATCAGGCCGGTGAGCAGCACCGCCTGATCCTTGACGAATGCCAGCACGTCGCTCATCATATCGCTGCCGCAGGCAGAATAGACGTGTGCGCCCAGATGCTCCTCGCCGCAGAGAACCTCTGCGCCCAGCAGCTCACGAATGGTCGAAATTTTCATAGCAATTTCTCCCTTTCAGGTAGATTCAGGTCTATGCGATCAATCCGCGTACTTCGCCAGAATGTCGTCCACGTCGGCGGCGGTCAGACGGCCGTACACGTCCTCGTTGACGGTCAGAACGGGGGCCAGACCGCAGGCGCCGATGCAACGGCAGGCAGTCAGGCTGTACTTACCGTCGGGGGTGCACTCGTCGGCACCGATGCCCAGACGCTCGCTCAGCTTGTCAAAGATCTCGCCGGCACCCTTAACGTAGCAGGCGGTACCCAGACAGACAGAGATGTTGTACTTGCCCTTGGGGGACAGAGCAAACTGGGCGTAGAAGGTGGCCACGCCGTAAACCTTCTCCAGCGGCACGCCCATACCGTCGGCGATGATCTTCTGCACCTCGATGGGCAGATAGCCGTAGATGTCCTGGGCCTTCTGCATGACGCCCATCAGCATGCTGGGATCATTCTTGTTCTCGGCGATGATCTGCAGCAGCTGAGCCTCCTGCTCAGGAGTGCCGTTGAAGGGAAGGGAGCTGATTTTCTTTTTCATTGGGACTTCTCCTCCTTAAAATTTAACTCGGCAACCCACCCTGGGGTGTGTTTCCGAATAAAAAATACACTTGTGCAAAGTGCACTATTATAAATATACTACATTATAATAAGAAAATCCAGTACTTTTTTGCACATTTCCAACGAAAATATATGGTTTTTGATAGTAATTTTACAAGATTTCCTCGAAAATCGTGGACATCCGCCCGCGGGAGTGGTAGAATGGCAAAAACTAATGCGAAATCCGAGGTGTCCGCGATGAAAAAGCACAATCATCTGCTGAAATTAATCCTGGCGGCGCTGTTCTTGGCGATGGCCTTCGTGCTGCCGTTTTTCACCGGCCAGATCCCCGAGATCGGGTCGAAACTCTGCCCGATGCACATCCCCGTGCTGCTGTGCGGATTCATCTGCGGCCCTGCCTGGGGCTTGGCGGTGGGCTTCATCGCGCCGCTGCTGCGCTCCTTGACGCTGGGGGCGCCGCTACTGTTTCCCAGGGCGGTGTGTATGGCCTTTGAGCTGGCCGCCTATGGCGCGGTGGCGGGCCTGATGCACAAGTGGCTGCCCCGCAAGAAGGTGTGTATTTACCCCTCGCTGCTCACCGCCATGGTGGTGGGTCGCCTGGTCTGGGGCGCCGCCATGTACGTGTGTATGGGCATCAAGGGCGGTGCTTTCACCCTGGCCGCCTTTGCGGCGGGCGCCTTTGTCAATGCCATCCCCGGCATCGTGGTGCAGATCCTGCTTATCCCCTTGCTGGTGATGGTGCTGGACAACCCGAAATTGCTAAAAAAACAGTAAAAATGAGAAAAGCCACACCCGATGGGGTGTGGCTTTTTTGTTGCGGACGCGGGATGGGAATAAACCTCCCTTGTGCAAAGAGAGGTGTCACCGCAGGTGTGAGAAAACGGGACGTCGAGGGCGCCGTCCCCTACGGATTCTATACAAGGTGAATGTAGATTTGTAGGGGGCGGCGCCTACGACGCCCCGCAAAAGAAAAAGACCACACCCGATTGGGTGTGGTCTTTTGCGCATACAGTAGGTTCTGCAGGTAGCAACAATCAGCGCTTGGAGAACTGAGGTGCACGACGAGCAGCGTGGGCGCTCGTAGGGCGGTTAGACCGCCAACGCGGTGGCGCCCACCACGAGAATGGCTGACGCCATTCTCCCGCACGAGCAGGGATACATCCGGCCGCCCGCA
>JAZREF010000015.1:0-24819 GCA_045660625.1 Acutalibacteraceae bacterium | reverse complement strand
AATCGTGTAAGATTTTGCCCACCTACGGGTGGTATCAGTATAAAACGGAGGTTTATGTATTATGGCAGGTCTTTCTTTAGAGCACATTTATAAGAAGTACCCCGGCGGCGTTGTGGCCGTTTCGGACTTCAACCTGGAAATCAAGGACAAAGAGTTCATCATCATGGTCGGTCCTTCCGGCTGTGGTAAGTCCACCACCCTGCGTATGATCGCTGGTCTGGAAGAGATTTCTTCCGGCGAGTTGTACATCGGCGACCGTTTGGTCAACGATGTGGCTCCCAAGGATCGTGACATCGCCATGGTGTTCCAGAACTACGCTCTGTATCCCCACATGACCGTGTTTGACAACATGGCTTTCGGCCTGAAGCTGCGTAAGGTCTCTAAGGACGAGATCAAGCGCCGCGTTGAGGAGGCCGCCCGCATTCTGGACATCGCTCACCTGCTGGACCGTAAGCCCAAGGCTCTGTCCGGTGGTCAGCGTCAGCGTGTGGCTCTGGGTCGTGCTATCGTCCGTGAGCCCAAGGTCTTCCTGCTGGACGAGCCTCTGTCCAACCTGGATGCTAAGCTGCGTGCCCAGATGCGTACCGAGCTGTCCAAGCTGCACAAGAAGCTGGGTACCACCTTCATCTACGTTACCCACGACCAGACCGAGGCTATGACCATGGGCGACCGCATCGTGGTTATGAAGGACGGTCTGATTCAGCAGGTTGACACTCCCCAGCGTCTGTACGATCTGCCCTGCAATATGTTCGTTGCCGGCTTCATCGGCTCTCCCCAGATGAACTTCATCGACTCCATCGTCGGTAAGAATGACAAGGGTTATTACGTTGAGTTCGGCTCTGAGGACACCAAGACCCGCCGCGGCGTGAAGTATCAGATCCCCCTGCCCGCTGCCAAGCTGGAGGGCACCAACATCGACGAGTACGTCGGCAAAGAGGTCGTTATGGGTATCCGTCCTGAGGACGTCCACGACGAGCCCCGTCTGCTGGCCGAGTTCGCCGACTGCAAGGTGAAGGCCAACGTCGAGGTTACCGAAATGATGGGTGCCGAGACCTTCCTGTACGTGAACGTTGAGGGCTTCGACTTCACCGCTCGCGTGGAGCCTTCCTCCACCGCTCACCCCGGCGATGAGGGCATCGAGATCGCTATCGAGAACACCAAGATCCACCTGTTCGATAAGGATACCGAGCGCACCATCTGCAACTAATCTTTGCTTTTCAAAACACCGCAACCGTTTCGGTTGCGGTGTTTTTTTGCTCTTCGGCGCCGATGGGGGAGGGGTTGCGTTGCGTCGGATGAAAAAAGCAAAATGACGGCAATAAAACCCACCTCCCCGCCGTTAATGAGGTGAAGGAGGAGACCTCGCCGCCGAGATTTTGGGCAAAATGGGCTTTTTCACCCAACAAAAACACAGAAATTTGACAAAAGTTATAAAAAATTCTCAATTTTTTGTGATTTTGCCTTGCAAAATGGTAAAAGATTGTATAAAATATACATTGGTATAGTTTAGTGACGACGAGCGCGTCACGGAATGAATGAACAAAGCCGCCGCAGTATGCGGAGAGAGTATACGGATTCGTCGCACGGGGCAGAGGTCTCGCGCACCGACAGGTGTACCCTCATTGCATCCTGCGACCGATTTCGTAGAAAAAGGAGTGCTTGCTATGTCCAATCGTATGTTCCAGGGTGTCATCCACCAGACCAAGGAGGCCATCGACCGCACCGTCGGTATCGTGGACGAGGGTCTGACCGTCATCGCCTGCAGCGACCTGAGCCGCGTGGGTGAGACCTCTACCTTGTCCGCCGAGGCGTTCGCCACCGGCGAGAAGTTTGTGCTGGATGGGTATACCTATATGCCCTTCGGCACCCGTCCCCACTACGAGTATCTGCTGTTTGTAGAGGGTACCGACGAGGCCGCGTCCCGCTACGCCTCTCTGCTGACCATCTCTCTGGGCAGCATCAAGCAGTTCCACGATGAAAAGTACGATCGCGGCAACTTTGTCAAGAATGTGATTCTGGACAACATCCTGCCCGGCGATATTTATCTCAAGGCCCGCGAGCTGCGCTTCAACAGCGACGTGTCCCGTGCGGTGCTGCTGATCCGCGTCACCAACTGCACCGAGATCTCCGCCTTTGACGTGGTGCAGAATCTCTTCCCCGACAAGGCGAAGCATTTCGTCATCAACATCAACGAGTCGGATATCGCCCTGGTTAAGGAGGTGCGCGCCGGCACCGATCCCAAGGATCTGGAGAAGCTGGCCCGCTCCATCGTGGACACCCTGAGCGGCGAGTTCTTCACCCAGGCCGTGGTGGGCATCGGCACCACCGTGGAGGGCATCAAGGATCTGGCTTCCTCCTTCAAGGAGGCGCAGGTGGCACTGGAGGTTGGCAAGGTGTTCGATAACGAGCACTCCATCATCCGCTACGACCATCTGGGTGTGGCCCGTCTGATCTATCAGCTGCCCACCACCCTGTGCGAGATGTTCCTGCGCGAGGTGTTCAAGAAGGGCTCCATCGAGTCCCTGGATCAGGAGACCCTGTTCACCATTCAGAAGTTCTTTGAGAACAATCTGAACGTGTCCGAGACCTCCCGTAAATTGTTCGTCCACCGCAACACCCTGGTGTACCGCTTGGAGAAGATCAAGCGCCTCACCGGTCTGGATCTGCGCGAGTTTGACGACGCCATCGTGTTTAAGGTGGCCCTGATGGTCAAGAAGTACCTCAGCGCCAACCCCACCAAGTACTAATACAACGCCAGCCGCCGGCAGATTTTGTCGGCGGCTGCGGTCGGTTTTTACCAATGATTTTCACTTGCGGCGGGACCCTGCGTCCCGTATACTGTAATTTAGCCAAAGGAGGTGCCTCGTATGATCGAATTCCGCGACGTGTGTAAATATTACGGCGACGTCCCCGCTCTGGAGGACGTGAATCTGCGTATCGAAGACGGCGAGTTCGTCTTTATTGTGGGTGCCTCCGGCGCCGGCAAGAGTACCTTCCTCAAGCTGATTCAGCGTGAGGAGGTTCCCACCAGCGGCGAGATCACGGTGGACAAGTTCCGCCTGTCCCGCCTCACCCGCAGCAGCGTGCCCCACTATCGCCGCACCATGGGCATCGTGTTTCAGGATTTCAAGCTGATTCCCAGTATGACGGTGTTTGACAACGTGGCGTTCCCGCTGCACGTGCGCGGCATCTCCCGCAGCCGCATCCGTCGCCGCGTCAACGAGGCGCTGGAGACGGTGAGCCTGGAGGGTATGGGTCAGCGTATGCCCGCCTCCCTCTCCGGCGGCGAGCAGCAGCGCGTGGCTCTGGCCCGCGCCCTGGTGAATATCGGCTCCACCTGCAAGATGATCGTGGCGGACGAGCCCACGGGTAACGTGGACCCCCATATGGCCTACGACATCATTCAGCTTTTGTCCGAGATCAACCACCGCTATAAGATTACGGTGTTGCTCATCACCCACGCTCACGACCTGGTGCGCCAGTTCAACCATCGCGTCATCACGCTGGACCAGGGTCATATCGTGGCGGATACCGGTCGCCCCCGTCGCACCGGCACCGTCTCGCTGGGCTCCTTTGTGTCCGAGGTAGGGGGTGGCGAGTAATGAAACCCAGACAGATTTCTCACCTGATGCGTGAGGGCTTCCGTAATACTTGGCAGAACCGCTGGATGGCGCTGGCCTCTGTGGCGGTGCTGGTTTGCTGCCTGCTGCTCACCGGTTTTTCCTATCTGGTCTACGTCAACGTGGAGCAGATGTTCCAGAACGCGGTGGAGCAGAACCTGGTGGCGGTGTATCTGGACATCGACCTCACCGACACCGCCGTGGAGCGGGTGGGGGTTAAGTTGCGCGGCCTCTCCAACGTGGAGAAGGTGCGCTTCCTCTCCAAGGAGGATTTCCTGGCGCAGTACGGCGACGTGCTAGCTGAGGACGTGATGGACAGCTATGAGGGCGAGGCCAACCCCTTGCCCGATACCTATATGGTGTCGATGAAGGATCTGGATCAGTTCCGCACCACTATCGCCGAGATTGAGGCCATCAGCGGGGTGGAGGAGGTGTCCTACGACGCCGACACCGCCTCGGACCTGGCGCGGTTGCGTCGGGTGGCTCTGGCGCTGGGCGTGGGCATCATTGTGGTGCTGCTGCTGGTGTCCTTGTTCATCATTGTCAACACCATCAAGCTGACGGTGCACAACCGCCGCTTGGAGATTTACATTATGAAGTCTGTGGGCGCCACCGACGGCTACGTCCGCTTCCCCTTCGTGGTGGAGGGACTGCTGGTGGGTCTGGCGGCCGGCTGGGTGGGCTACGGCCTGCTCGCCGCCATCTACTCTATGGTGCTCAAGAATATGACCTTTGATAACCCGTTGCTCAAGATGGTACCTTTCTCCAACCAGTGGATGCCGTTGCTCATCGGATTCTTGATGGGCGGTATGCTGGTGGGCGTGTGCGGCAGTGTCATCTCCATGAGTAAGTATTTGAAACAGGAAGGGAGCCTGCGTGTATGAGTCGTTCGTTACGCGTGCGCTTGCTGGCCTTGCTTTCGGTGCTGACGCTGATGGTGTGCCACACCGGCACCTTGTCCACCGTACCCGTGACGGCGGCCACCTCGCTGGACGCCCTGGAGCAACAGCTCAAAGACCTGCAAGCACAAGAAAAAGAAATTAAGAATGAGTTGGCCTCTGCCAGCTCGGACCTGTCCGCCAGCAAGAAGCGCAAGGAGTTGCTGGATTCTCAGATTGCCAACGCCACCGCCCAGATTGACCTGCTGACCCAGCGCATCGAGGCCAACGAGGCCGAGATGACCAAGAAGGAGCAGGAGATCGCCGCCGCCGAGGAGTCCATCCTGGCGATGGAGGGCTCTATCGTATATACCCACCAGAAGCTGGGCGACCGCCTGCGCGCCATTGCCAAGACCGGTAACCTGACCGCGCTGCAACGCCTGCTGAACACCACGAATTACGAGGAATACCTGCTGAAATCCAAGGCTGCCGAGTGCATCTCCAAGCGTGACAAGGAGATGATGGACCAGCTGGAGGCCGCGCTGGAGGAGATCCGCGTCAACAAGGTCGCGCTGGAGGAGCAGAAGCAGGAATTGGCCGCTCAGAAGACCGAGTTGGAGGCGCTCAAGGCCACCTCCGACGCCAAAAAGCGGGAGTTGGACACCCTCCACGCCGCGGTGCAGTCGGAGATTAAGAAGTTGCAGTCCTCCGTGTCCGACTACAACGACGAGCTCAAGGATGTGCAGAAGAAGATCGAAGAGGCCGATGCCGAGATCGAGCGCATTATTAAAGAGTCGCAGTCGGTGGGCAAGTACGATCAGGATATGATGTACTGGCCGGTGCCTGCGGTGCGCAACATCTCCTCCTATTTCGGTCCTCGCTGGGGTACCCAGCACCGTGGCATTGACATTTCTAACGGTCCCGTGCCCATCTATGGTCAGAACATTTACGCCGCCGCTGACGGTGTGGTGCTGAAGGTCAATTATACCAACAGTTGGGGCAGTGGCTGGAGCTACGGCTACGGCTATTGCGTGCTCATCGACCACGGCGTCGATAGCAAGGGTCGCAAGGTGACCACCATGTATGCGCACTGCTCCAAGATTCCCACCTACATCCGCGAGGGTGCAACGGTAAAGGGCGGCGAGACCGTCATCGGTCAGGCCGGCAGTACGGGAGACGTCACCGGTCCTCACCTGCACTTTGAGGTGCGGCTGGACGGCACCCGCATCAACCCCTATCCCAACTACGTCCACCCCGACGTGAACATTCCCAAGGTGAAATAAGACACCCGAAACGAGGGATTTTATGAAGAGAAAAATCAGTCTCAGTACCACGGTGACGCTGGTTCTGCTGACCATGGCGCTGACCATCTCTCTGACGATGCTGTTGGCGATGCGCCATTTCAACAACCAGTTGCAGCTGGTCAGCGAGCGCCAGGAGATGTATTCTCACATCAACGACATCGACAAGATTGTGCGTGAATACTACCCCAATATTGACAAAGAGGCGCTGCGCCAGGGCATTGCCCGCGGTTACGTGGACGGCTTGGGCGACCCCTACGCCGCCTACTATACCCCCCAGAGCTATCTGGAGGAGCAGCTGCGCCTGTCGGGTAAGGCCAACAACGTGGGCGTCACGCTAAATTTGGATAACGAGTCCCACGTGGTGATCAGCGACGTCGCCTCCTCCTCCGCCGCCGATAAGGCGGGCGTTAAGGTGGGTGACGTGGTAGTGGCCATCGACGGCGCTCCCGTGGAGGGCAAGAGCTACGTGGACCTACAGAGCCAGATCGACGCCGCCGACAAGGTGATGCTGACGGTGCGCCGCGGCGAGGGTAGCCACGCCTACGAGCTGTCCGCCTTTGAGTACGCGGTGCGTACCGTGCAGGAAACCAAGGTGGGCACCATCGGCTATATCAAGATCACCGCATTCTATGAGAACACCCCCGACCAGTTCAAGGCCATCGTGTCCGAGCTGGCGGCGCAGGAGGACGTGACCGGCCTGATCTTTGACCTGCGCAACAACGTGGGCGGTTCCCCCGAGGCGGCGCAGGAGATGCTCAGCTACGTGCTGCCCCTGGGCGCCTACGGCACTATGACCGACCATAAGGGCACTGTCACCAAGCTGTCCACCAAGGCCAGCAAACAGGTGGATCTGCCCACCGTGACGCTGATCAACGGCGGCACTGCAGGCGAGGCGGAGTTCTTCGCCGGCGTGTTGCAGGAGTCCAACGTCACCATCGTGATGGGCCAGACTTCGATGGGTAAGGCTAAGTATCAGAATTATTTCGTGCTGGAGCAGGATTACTCCGCGCTGAAGTTGACGGCGGGCACCTATGGCCTGATGAAGTCCGGCAGCTGGGAGGGCAAGGGCATCGTCCCCACCGAAGAGGTGGTATTGCCCCCCGAGCAGCAGGCTATCGCCCATCTGCTGCCCCCCCACGACGACGCTCAGGTGCAGGCCGCGGTGACCAAACTGGAGACCACCGCCGAACTGCCTGATTTGGATAACACCACCGATCCCACCCTGCCGGATAGCACCACCGACACCGGCGCCACCGACGACACCACCACCGACGGCGAGGATACCACCGGCACCGGCGACACCACGACCACCACCACCGCCGGCTGAGTCGTTGCGTAATGACACTTGACAAGTGTAGGGTGAATGTACTATACTGTGTGTAAGAACGATGATCGTCGCCCTGCGCGACGGATACCACTATGATGCGAAAGAGGGATTTTTATGAAAAAAGTGCTGATTGTTTTGGCCGCTCTGTGCTTGATGACCACCGCCGTGCTGGGTGTGATGTCTGTCAGCGCCGCCTCCGTGGTGTACGGCGACGTCAATGGCGACGGCAACGTGAATAACAAGGACCTGGGTCGTCTGCAGCAGTACATCAACGGCTGGGAGGTCGAGGTCAACCTGGACGCCTGCGACGTCAACGACGACGGCAAGGTGAACAACAAGGATCTGGGCCGTTTGCAGCAGTACATCAACGGCTGGGACGTGACCCTGGGCCCCGATGAGCCCGAGGTGGACGACAACATCTTCAACGACACCGAGTTGGAGTGGAATTAATCGAAAAATTTAGCGGTTTTGCGCGGCAGTTTCGCCATTTGGCGGAACTGCCGCTTTTTTGTTCCGTTTTTGCACCAAAACGGTAGGAAAAGCGGGTGAAATGCTTGACAACCCTTGCGTTATAAGGTATAGTTTATTATAAGTAAGAGTGCGTCACTCTGCTTTGACCGAATTTCTGTTTAGAAAGGTGAGTACAAATGAAGAAACTGTTAGCCATTTGTCTGTCTGTTCTTCTGATCTGTACCGCGATGCCTTTCGCCTTCGCTACCGCTTCCGAGGAGGCCACTGTCGTGATCTCCAGCGTGGAAGCCAAGGCAGGCGACACCATCGATGTTACCGTCAGCCTGAAGAACAACCCCGGTCTCGTTTCCGCCCTGATTAAGGTTGGTTACGACGCCAACGTGTTGGAATTGGTGGCTAAGCCCACCCCCGGTGAGGATTTCCCCGCCGGCAGCTTCTCCTATAGCCAGAAGCTGACCAACAACCCCTACACCATCAACTTCTGCAACGCCATTGCCGATGAGAACTACACCGGCGAGCTGTTCGCTACCCTGACCTTCAAGGTTAAGGACGACGCCGCTGCCGGTTCCTATGCTCTGACTCTGGACTTCGATTGCGACGCTGACTTCTACGAGGCCGGCATCGATATGAACGCTGTGTATTTCGGCGAGTCCGAGGGCGTTGTGACCATCGTTGAGGACGCTCCCGTCACCCCCGACGAGCCTACCTACACCGAGCCCACCGTGGTGATCCCCACCATCGAGGCTAAGGCCGGCGACGAGATCTCCGTCCCCGTGAAGCTGGTGAACAACCCCGGTCTGGTTTCCGCCCTGATCAAGGTCGGTTACGACGCCAACGTGTTGGAATTGGTGGCTAAGCCCACCCCCGGTGAGGACTTCCCCGCCGGCAACTTCTCCTATAGCCAGAAGCTGACCAACAACCCCTACACCATCAATTTCTGCAACGCCATTGCCGAGGAGAACTACACCGGCGAGCTGTTCGCTACCCTGACCTTCAAGGTTAAGGACGACGCCGCTGCCGGCACCTACGCCTTGACTCTGGACTTCGATTGCGACGCCGACTTCTACGAGGCCGGTATCGACATGAACGCCGTGTACTTCGCTAAGGCCGAGGGCGCCGTCATCATCGCCGGCAACGAGCCCGAGGAGCCCGAGTGCACCGAGCACGAGTACGACGCCGATTGCGACCCCGATTGTAACGTTTGCGGCGAGAGCCGTCCCGTGCACACCGAGGGCATCATCCACTTTGACGCCGTGGATGCCGGTTGCCACTACATCGGTAACATCGAGTATTGGTTCTGCCCCAAGTGCGAGATGTTCTGGGCTGACGAGGCTCTGACCCAGGTCACCAACTCCAAGAATGTCATCGTTCCCGCTCTGGGCGGCGAGGTTGCTCATATTGAGGCCGTTGCCCCCGGTTGCCACTACAACGGCAACATCGAGTACTGGGTCTGCTACGAGTGCGAGCAGGTCTGGCAGGACGAGGCACTGACTCAGCTGACCAACTCTAAGAATGTGATCCTGCCCGCCATCGGCGGCGAGGTGGAGCATGTTGAGGCTAAGGATCCCACCTGCTCCAGCGAGGGTAACATCGAGTATTGGTTCTGCGCCCAGTGCGAGCAGTACTGGCAGGACGAGGCTCTGACCCAGCTGACCAACTCTAAGAACGTGAAGATCGGTCTGGCCGATCACAACATCGTTCACTTCGATGCTGTTGAGCCCGGTTGCCACTACGTTGGTAACATCGAGTACTGGTTCTGCACCGAGTGCGAGATCTTCTGGGCCGACGAGGCTCTGACCCAGATCACCAACTCCAAGAGCGTGATCCTGCCCGCCAAGGGTGGCGAGGTCATCCACTTCGACGCTGTTGCTCCCGGTTGCCACTACATCGGTAACATCGAGTACTGGTTCTGCGCCGAGTGCGAGCAGTTCTGGCAGGACGAGGCCCTGACCCAGATCACCAACTCCAAGAACGTGATTCTGCCCGCTCTGGAGTCCACCGCTACTTACGTGCCCGCTAAGGCTCCCACCTGCTACGAGGGTGGTAACGTTGAGTACTGGTTCTGCGACAAGTGCGAGCAGGTTTGGGCTAACGAGGCTCTGACTCAGCTGACCAACATCAAGAACGTTCAGCTGGCTCCCATCGAGCACGCCAACCTGGTGCATATGGACGCCGTCCAGCCCGGTTGCCACTACATTGGTAACACCGAGTACTGGGTCTGCTACGATTGTGAGACTGTGTGGGCCGATAAGGACCTGACCCAGATCACCAACATCAAGAACGTGATTCTGCCCGCTCTGAAGGATTCTGCCGACTACGTCGCTGCCAAGGACGCCACCTGCTCTGCCGAGGGTAACGTGGAGTACTGGTTCTGCGCCGAGTGCGAGCAGGTTTGGGTGGACGAGGCTCTGACTCAGCTGTCCAACCTGAAGAACGTGATCGTCGGCAAGCTGGATCACACCTACGATTATCCCTGCGATCCCGATTGTAACGTCTGCGGTGAGAACCGTGAGATCGGTGGCGGCGCCGGCTCCTCTGCCGACTACACCATGTCCGATTACGTGATCTCCGGCCAGCTGGGCGGCGGTGAGGCTTCCCGTGAGCTGGATGACAAGCTGAGCTTCACTATCAGCTCCGGTTGGTTCACCACCCAGGCCCGTATCTACAAGAACGGCTTTGGTATCTTCTCTTCCACCGAGGGTATCTCCTCCATGGTTCTGAATATGGGTTATAAGGCCAGCACCTTCGACGTCTTCACCTCTAACGACGGTGAGAACTGGACTCTGGCCTATGACAACCATCCCATGACCAAGGACTACACCGACGTGACTCTGGAGTTTGCTACTCCCGTTAAGTACGTCAAGTTCGACGCTTCCATGGCTCAGATCCGCATTGTCTCCATGACCGTCAACTATGCCGGCGGCGGCAATGGCCACAACATGGCTCATAAGGAAGCTGTTGCTCCCTCTTGCACCGAGAATGGTAACATCGAGTACTGGTACTGCGCCGACTGCGGTATGGCTTGGCTGGACGAGGCTTGCACTCTGAACACCAACCTGAAGGCTGTTGTTCTGGGCGCTACCTGCGCTACCAACGCTGTCCACAACGAGGGCGTTGAGGCTGGCTGCCACTACACCGGTGTGGTTGAGAACTGGTACTGCGCTAACTGCGACGTCTACTATCTGGATGCCGCTTGCACCGTGATCACCAACTACCTGAGCACCATCATCCCCGCTAAGGCCGGCGACGTTGCTCACATCGAGGCTGTTGCCCCCGCCTGCCACTACATTGGTAACATCGAGTACTGGTACTGCGCCGAGTGCGAGCAGTTCTGGCAGGATGCCGCTCTGACCCAGCTGACCAACTCCAAGAACGTGATTCTGCCCGCCACCGGCGGCGACGTGACTCACGTCGAGGCTCTGGAGCCCACCTGCTCCAGCCTGGGTAACATCGAGTACTGGTATTGCTCCGATTGCGAGCAGTTCTGGCAGGATGAGGCTCTGACTCAGCTGACCAACTCCAAGAACGTGATCATCGGCACTGCCGACCACACTCTGGTTCACTTCGACGCTGTCGAGGCCGGTTGCCACTACAACGGTAACATCGAGTACTGGTTCTGCTCTGCTTGCGAGACCGTGTGGCAGGATGAGGCTCTGACCCAGCTGACCAACCTGAAGAACGTCATCATCCCCGCTAAGGGCGGCGACGTGATCGCCTTCGAGGCCATCGAGCCCGGTTGCCATATGAACGGCCAGATCGCTTACTGGTACTGCGCCGAGTGCGACCAGTTCTGGGCTGACGAGGCTCTGACTCAGCTGACCAACTCCAAGAACGTGATTCTGCCCGCCACCGGCGGCGACGTGACTCACGTCGAGGCTCTGGAGCCCACCTGCTCCAACCTGGGTAACATCGAGTACTGGTATTGCTCCGATTGCGAGCAGTTCTGGCAGGATGAGGCTCTGACTCAGCTGACCAACTCCAAGAACGTCATCATCGGCACTGCCGACCACACTCTGGTGCACTTTGACGCTGTGGAGGCCGGTTGCCACTACATCGGTAACATCGAGTACTGGTTCTGCTCCGCCTGCGAGTGCGTGTGGCAGGATGAGGCTCTGACCCAGCTGACCAACCTGAAGAACGTCATCATCCCCGCCAAGGGCGGCGATGTGATTGCCTTCGAGGCGATTGCCCCCGGCTGCCATTACAATGGCCGCATCGCTTACTGGTATTGCGCTGAGTGCGATCAGTTCTGGGCTGACGAGGCTCTGACCCAGCTGACCAATTCCAAGAACGTGATTCTGCCCGCTACCGGCAGCGACAAGCTGCAGCACGTAGAGTACAAGGCTCCCACCGCTACCGAGAATGGTAACGTGGAGTACTGGTTCTGCGGCGAGTGCGAGCAGGTTTGGACTGACGAGGCTCTGACTCAGCTGTCCAACCTGAAGAACGTCATCATCCCCGCCACCGGCGAGATTGAGGAGCCCGATTCTCCCGTGACCGGTGACAGCTCTGTGGCCGTTGTGGTTGCTCTGCTGACCCTGATCGCTTCCGGCGTGGCTGTGTCTGTTCTGAAGAACAAGAAGCACGCCTAACCCCCGCTAAGTAATAACGGCGGCAACGGAATTTCCGTTGCCGCCGTTTTCTTTTTTACCCTCGGAGAGAAATACAAAAAATCGATGAATGTCGTTAAAAATTGATATCAAACCATTCGATTCCCCCTTGCGGCGGAGTGAGGGAAAGAGTACAATGAAATCATACAAAGCACTAAAGGAGTGTGAACGTATGAACAAGAAACGAGTGGCGTGTGCATTGCTGAGTATGGTGATACTCACCGCCTGCGTGCTGGGCGCCTCTGCGGCGTCGATCGCCAACGCCCCCGCGGCCTACAAGCCCACCCAGGTGTGGCGCGACCAGCCCAACGGCATCGAGCAGATTTTGGCCCGCGACGGCTATCTGGAGGGCATTTGGTACCCCTGGTTCCGTCACGATTGGCTGGGTCACTGCCTCACCGGCAACGACCTCTACGCCGAAAAGACCGGCAGCGACAGCTGGATGGAGGTTGGCATCGACCAGTACGGTGAGGTCAACATCTACCGCGAGATCTACAATCTCAAGGCGCTGGGCTTTAATATTATGGGTTACGAAGGCTCCGCACTCAGCGAGGGCGTGATTTTTGACGACTACGGCAACGTGTTGGGCGTCAAAGAGGACTATCTGAAGAACATCCGCCGCCTGCTGAACATCTGCCGCAAGGTGGGTATGCCGGTGCTGTGGACCCTGACCATGCACTCCACCGTCTCCAGTGAATACTGGGAGGAGGGCAAGCGGGCGTGGGACATCACCGCCCAGGCCTATTCCAACCCCAAGGTGGCGGATCAGTACGCCAAGAATTTCATCACCCCCGTGTGCAAGGTGCTGGCCGAGTACCCCGACGTGGTGATGATGGTGTCAGTGGGCATCGAGCTGGAGAATGAGATCAACGACAGCGACATCGGCAATTATTTTGACCACCGCTTTATGTACGGCGTGGAGCAGGAGCCGATGCTGTATTTCATCAACGCGGTCACCGAGGCGGCCAAGAAGAATCTGCCCGACGTGTCCCGCGTCATCGGCTCCACCAGCCACGATTTCACCATCTACGAGGGCATCGATCTAGACTTCATCGGTAAGAATCACTACACCATGGCGGCGGACGCCCCCGGCATCGAGAAGCACCATTCCACCGCCCCCATGATCGTCACCGAGTTCGGCTTTGGCGACGGCGTGCAGATCGACGACGACCTGTGGACTATCAAGCAGATTCAGTTCCGCGAGAACTTCATCAAGGACGGTTGCTCCGGCTGGATGATGTGGTGCTGGTCCAATAACGGCTACGGCACCGCCTACGACCTGCTGGACGCCGACGGCAAGTCCACCACCGACTTCCGCACCGGCGCCTATACCATCAAGTACTTCGCCGATAACTACCGCGCCGCTTACCGCGGCGAGGAGATCGTGCTGGATACCCCCGTCCTCTTCTGCAACCGCGGCAGCGGTCTGGTGGAGTGGATTTCCTCCCGTCAGGCCACCAAGCTGACGCTGGAGCGCTCCACCGACGGCGGCAAGACCTGGAAGACCCTGCTCAACAAGGTGGATCCCACCAAGTATGAGGCGAACTTTAAGGGCAGCTACACCGATACCGAGATGGCCAACCGCAAGCCGGACGGCACCACCACCATGTACCGCGTCACCGTGTGGGACGACGAGGGCAACAAGCGGGTGTCCGAGCCCAACAACCAGGCCACTCTGCTGGGTCCCTCGGTCAACGTCCTGGAGGAGCAGAACCTCAACTATTCCTTCGATAGCGGTCTGGATGGCTGGACCGAGTTCGGTACCAACGGCTCCCTGGCTCAGGGCGGCAACTATACCGCTAAGGTGATCACCGTAGACGGCAAGAAGGTGCTGGAATTCAAGCTCAACCACAGTACCGACTCCGCCGGCGACGTGGTGCTGGGCAAGGAGTGGTTCGGTATCCATATGGACGGCATCACCGTCAAACCCAACACCCAATATGAATTTAAGGTGACCTACAAGATCGCTCCCGACGCCCTCTTTAAGTATGAGGAATCCACCAATGCCAATAAGATGTCCGGCTACCTCTTTGTCCGCGGCAAGGACGCCGAGGGCAACGGCAGCGGCGACGGCGACATTAACGAGAAGGAATTGACCCAGTTGTTTATGTACAAGGGCAGTAAGGAAGAGTGGCGCGAGGACAGCACCGTCTTCAAGACCAACGACAGCGGCAAGGTGTGCATCGATCTGCGCGCCGTGGCCTTTAACGGCGTGCCGGTCCACTATTATATCGACAGCATCGAGCTGTACGAAGTGAAGTAAGGAGGAGTCAACTATGCGTAAACAAGTTTCGCGTCTGTTTGCCCTCCTGATGTGCGTCGTGCTGCTGGTTTGTGTGGCGCCCTGGTCTGTGACCGCCGCCACCGACAACCTCATCAAGAACGGCGACGCTGAGTTGGGCAACCTGCAGAATTGGACCCCCTTTCAGTCCACCGCGGCTTCCAAATCCGCCGCCCACAGCGGCACCTACGGCATCCAGCTGAAGGGTAACGGCAGCTGGGGCGCCCTCATCGAGCAGAAGATCGACCTGCAGAAGGGCACCGACTACCGCATCGAATTCTGGTACAAGGTCAACAACAACGGCACCAACTGGAAGTTGGTCAAATCGGACAAATCCAACTACAAGAGCGAGTGGCTGCAGGCCACCACCTGGACCAAGTATTCCTACGACTTCACCGCCACCGAAAATTCGATGGTTCTGAATTTCAGCGGCGGCGGCAACGGCAAGGCGGAGGACGTCTACGTGGACGATTTCCGCCTCGTCGAGGTGGTGCCCGCCAAGGCGGGCGAGATCGTCAACGGCAGCTTTGAGAATGGCGACGAGGGTTGGAAACTCACCGGCAAGTGCGCCATCGTGTCCGGCGACGCCTATCACGGCAGCTATGCGGTGCACCTGGAGCACTCCCAGACCTGGGCGGAGGCGCTGACCCAGACCCTGCCGGTGGATAAGAACACCGATTACACCCTCACCTTCTACACCAAGCGCGTGTCCGGCAGCGGCGCGTGGAATCTCTGCCTGATGGACGGCAAAAAGCAGACCCAGCTGACCACCAAGGGGGACAACTGGTTCAAACAGACCACCAAGGATTGGCTGAAGGTGTCTGTCACCTTCAATAGCGGCAGTTTTGATAGCCTGTTCATCAAGATTCAGCCCGAATCCGCCGCCTCCGGCGTATTCCTGCTGGATTATATGACCCTGACCGCCAAGGGACAGGAGCCGGATCAGCCCGACGACCCCGTCACGCCCCCCGCCAAGCAGCCCTATATGACCTCCTACGGCGTGGCGCAAAATCGCCCCACTTCTTCCAGCAAAAACCTGCTCAAGGGGGCGGATTTTGAGTCCGGCACCTTCGGTTTCAGCCACAGTTCCATCACCTCCGTCACCGACAAGACCGCCCCCCAGGGTAAGAAGAGCCTGTACTTCAAGACCGGCACCTCTACGGTGGTGAAGGAGATTGTGTGGGTGGACGTGAAGGCCAATACCAACTACGTCTTCTCCACCTGGATTAAGGGCGCCTACATCTCTAAGGACAACCCCTATTACAACGCCACCGTGGGCATTGTCAATCAGCAGGGCGAGTTTTTGTCGATGGATGAGTGGGTGTTCCTCAACGGCGAGCGCCAGATCGTCCCCACCGCCTGGGATAACGCCTGGCACCTGCGCGCCATCCAGTTCAATTCCGCCGACGCCACCCGCGTGGGCATCTGCCTGGCCGGCTCCGGCTCTCAGCTGTGGCTGGACGATATGGCCCTGTTTAAGGTGGGCGACGGCCAGAAGTACGGCAGCGCCAACCTGACCGGTCAGGTGAAGTTGCGGTTTGACGACGTGGCCGCCACCTGCGCGGCCAAGAACAACCTCATTTCCGACAGCTCCTTCGAGACTAAGGATAAGGACGGCTTCTGGTCCTCCAGCCACGGCTGGCGCAACGACGTCCTCTCCTTTGAGGAGAATGCGTACGAGTACGGCACCTCGCTGAAATACACCGCCTCCGGCCGCGACGCCGCCACCGCCACCATTAAGTGGGTGGAGGTGCAGCCCGAGACGGATTACACCTTCTCCTTCAACCTGCGCATTCTCAAGAGCGGCAACGGCCGCCTCTTGCTGATGGATGACAAGATGCGCGAGAAGGAAGAGTTCCTGCTGGTCACCTTTGACCGTTCCGCCTACGATCAGGCCGACGCCCGCTACGGCTGGTACACCCTGTCCTGCTCCTTCAACACCGACGTGTACTCCCGCATCGGCATCGCCATCGTGGACGACGGTGGCGAGGTGCTGCTGGACAATATGCGCCTGTTTAAGAGCAGTCACGCCGACGAGTCGGTGAAGGATACCTTCACCCCCTCGCCTGAGGCGCCCAACCCCGAGGATTATCCCGACGGCGGCAACGACGACCCCGTGATCGACTCCACCGACACCACCACCAGCTACGTGCCCTTTGACCCGATGAACCCCGCGGGCACCACTGCCAGCCCCACCAATCCCGACGGCACTCCCGCCGATCCCTCGGTGGATGGCGAGCAGGGGGACGGCGCCGCGGCGTCCTCGCCCTTTGGCTGGGTGTTGTGGCTGATCCCGATGATGGCGGCGGTGCTGATCTCCGCCTCCACGGTGGTGGTTCTGCTGCTGCGTAAGAAGAAGCAGAATCCGCCCGCCCCTCCCGCAACCACCCCTGAAGAATAAATAAAAAAAGAACTCCCTGCCACACGGCAGGGATTTCTTTTATGCTTACTTACAGGTGATGGTGTAGGTGTTGCGATAGGCAGAGGCGGGTGCCAGCTGAATCAGGTCGGCGCGGGTGGTGAGATCCGCCACCTCGCCGGCGCGGGCGGGAGCCGCCACCCAGGGCTCGATGCAGACAAAGGGCGCCTCGGTCTTGGGGGTGTGCCAGATGCCCAGATAGGGGCTGTCGGGGAAGGCCACGTGGACGCTGCGCTCGGTCTTGTCGCTGCACAGGGTCACGCCGGGGGCCGCCTTCTCCAAGAAGATGGCGTCGTCGTCAAACAGGCTGTGCTGCAGGGGCAACACCTGATTCTCCTCCAAGGGGAAGAGGGTCATCTTGTCCAGATAGAAGCAGTTGGCGTCGCACATAAACTTCAGGGGCTGGCAGGGGGCGTCAAACACCAGCTTGTAGTCCTCGTAGGTGGTGCCATCGGCCAGCGGCACGTTGAATCCGGGGTGACCGCCCACGGCGAAGGGCATCACCTTATCGTCCTCGTTGCGCACGATGGTGGTCACCGCCAAACTGTCCTCGGTGAGGGCGTAGATCATCTCCAGCACAAAGCGGAAGGGGTACTGGGCCAGCGTCTCCTCGTCGGGTTTTAACTGCAGGGTGAGGGTGTCGGAGGTCTGGCGGATGGCCTCCCACTCCTTGCCGCGGGCAAAGCCGTGAGAACCCATTTCGTACTCGACGCCGTCGTAGATATGCTTGCCCTCCCACAGACGGCCGCAGACGGGGAATAGGTTGCTGGCGCGGCGGGCCCAGTATTGGCTGTCGCCCTGCCACAGATACTCGGTGCCGTCCTCGATGCGACGGATGGACTGCATCTCAGCGCCCAAGCTGCTGACTTTGACACGCAGGTTTTCGTTTTCGAGAATATAAATCATAGGAAATCCTCCTTATAGATCGGTCTTAACCTAATTAGTATACCACTTCTCACCAAAAAATGCAAGTAGGGGAGAATTTGCGCCGAACTCTTGACATTTTCTTCGCGGAGTGCTAAACTAACCTTACTGCAATGATGGGGACGGCTTGTGTTTGGCCGATTCAGAGAGCGCTCGGTTGGTGAGAGAGCGTGACGCCACCGCAAAGATGCCCACCACCCCGGAGTGCGCACCGAAATAAGGTGCGACGGCTGACCCCGTTATCGGTCACCAAAGCGCTGTCCTACGGACGGCGGAAATTGGGTGGAACCACGTGGCTTACGCTTCGTCCCATTATGGGATGGAGCGTTTTTTATTTTGTTTTTAATTATGCATTTCAAATAGGAGGACTGTATTATGCTGAACATTACCCTGCCCGGCGGCGTGATCCGTGAGGTGGAGCCCGGCACCACCATCGACGCCCTGTGCCGCGACATCTCCATGGGTCTGTACCGCAACGCCTGCGCCGCTCACGTAAACGGCAAGGTGGCCGACCTGCGCAACGAGTTGACCGAGGACTGCGAGGTTGCCATTCTGACCTTTGACGACCTGGACGGTCGCAAGGCCTACTGGCACACCGTGTCCCACGTGATGGCTCAGGCCATCAAGCGCCTGTACCCCGACGTGAAGTTGGCCATCGGCCCCTCCATCGACGAGGGTTTCTATTATGACATCGACGCCGACTTGTCCATCACCCCCGAGGTGTTGGAGTCCATCGAGGGCGAGATGAAGAAGATCATCAAAGAGGGTCTGGAGATTACCCGTTTCACCCTGCCCCGCGCTGAGGCGCTGGAGCGTATGGCGGACGAGCCCTACAAGGTGGAGCTGATCAACGACCTGCCTGAGGATGCTCAGATCTCCTTCTACACCCAGGGCGAGTTCACCGACCTGTGCGCCGGTCCTCACCTGACCGACACCGGCCGCCTGAAGGCGGTCAAGCTGCTGTCCGCCACCGGCGCCTACTGGCGTGGCGATTCCAGCCGCAAGATGCTCACCCGTATCTACGGCATCGCCTTCCCCAAGGCCAGCCAGTTGGAGGAGCATCTGGTGCGCCTGGAGGAGGCCAAGAAGCGCGACCACAACAAGCTGGGTCGTGAGCTGGAGCTGTTCTCCACCGTGGACGTCATCGGCCAGGGTCTGCCCATCCTGCTGCCCAAGGGCGCTCGTATGATCCAGCTGATGCAGCGCTGGATCGAGGACGAGGAGCAGAAGCGCGGCTACCTGCTGACCAAGACCCCCCTGATGGCCAAGCGCGAGCTGTTTAAGATTTCCGGTCACTGGGATCACTACCGTGACGGTATGTTCATTATGGGCGATCCCGACGACGAGGAGAAGGAGTGCTTCGCTCTGCGTCCCATGACCTGCCCCTTCCAGTATCAGGCTTACCTCAACCGCGCCCGTTCCTACCGCGACCTGCCCATGCGTCTCGGCGAGACTTCCACCCTGTTCCGTAACGAGGACTCCGGCGAGATGCACGGCCTGATCCGTGTGCGTCAGTTCACCATCTCCGAGGGTCACTTGGTGCTTCGTCCCGACCAGTTGGAGGAGGAGTTCAAGGGCTGTCTGGAGCTGGCTAAGTACTGTCTGGACACCGTGGGTATGCTGGAGAATTGCTCCTTCCGCTTCTCCCAGTGGGATCCCGAGAACCCCAAGAACAAGTACGAGGGTACCGCCGAGCAGTGGAACGAGGCACAGGACGTCATGAAGAAGATTCTGGACAACCTGGGCGTGGAGTACTCCATCGGTATCGACGAGGCCGCCTTCTACGGTCCCAAGCTGGATATTCAGTACAAGAACGTGTTCGGCAAAGAGGACACCATCGTCACCATCCAGATTGATATGCTGCTGGCGGAGAAGTTCGGTATGGAGTATACCGACGCCGACGGTCAGAAGAAGACCCCCTACATCATCCACCGCACCTCTCTGGGCTGCTACGAGCGCACCCTGGCCTACCTCATCGAGCGTTTCGCCGGTGCGTTCCCCCTGTGGTTGGCTCCCGACCAGGTGGTGGTGCTGCCCGTCACCGATCGTGCCCACGAGTACGCTAAGAACGTGGAGGCACAGCTGAAGGCCGCCGGCATCCGTGCCGAGGGCGACTACCGCTCCGAAAAACTGGGTTACAAGCTCCGCGAGCATCAGCTCAAGAAGGTGCCCTATATGCTGGTGGTTGGTGACCGCGATATGGAGAACGGCACCGTCTCTGTCCGCACCCGTACCGGTGAGGACCTGGGCGCTATGACCGCCGACGAGTTTATCACCAAGGCTCTGGTGGAGATCGCCACCAAGAAGCGCGATAACTAATTGACGCAAAGAAAGACCCCGATGCATCGCATCGGGGTCTTTTTCTATCGCTATTACAGCCAGTTCAGCGCCACGCACAGCAGCACCACCGCGCCCAGCGCGATGCGGTACCAGCCGAAAGGCTTGAAGTCGTGCTTCTGAATGAATGCCATCAGGCCGCGGATGACCAGCAGCGACACGCCGAAGGCCACGGCGGTGGCCACCGCCAGCAGAATCCACTCCTGGGCGGAGAAGGTGTAGCTGTCCAGCAGGAAGTATTTCACAACCTTCAGGCCGCTGGCGCCCAGCATCACCGGGATGGCCATAAAAAAGGAGAACTCCGCCGCCACGGCACGGGAGGTGCCCAGCAGGCTGGCGCCCAGGATGGTGGAACCGGAGCGGGAGGTGCCGGGGATCAGCGCCAGCATCTGGAACGCGCCGATGCCCAGCGCACGCTTGTAAGAGAGCTCCTCCAGGGTGTTGACGGTGGTCTTGCGATTCTTCACGCTCTCCATCACGATAAAGCCGACGCCGTACACAATCAGCGCGGTGGCGATCACCACGGGGGTGGACAGTACGCTGTCGATGAGGTCGTCCAGCGCCAGACCCACCACGGCGGCGGGGATGCTGGCTACTGCCACCTTGCTCCACAGCACCCAGGTGCCCTTCTTCTCCTCGGTGGCTTTGCCTTTGGAGAAGGGGTTGAGCTTGTGCCAGTACAGGACCACCACCGCCAGGATGGCGCCCAACTGGATGACCACCTTGAACACGTCGAAGAACGCCTCGGTGGCCGCCATAGGCCAAAAGGCGTCCAGCAGCAGGATGTGGCCGGTGCTGGAGACGGGCAGCCACTCGGTGACGCCCTCTACGATGCCCTGGGCGATGGCCTTGAGAATTTCAATAAAGAACAAAACGGTCACTCCTAATCATAAATGTGCAGACGAAAAACAGCGAGTCGGTCAACTCGCTGTTTTCACGTTCCTTGCAGATTGCAGATTACAGGTCCAGCTCGTTGAGCAGGTCGCGCAGCAGGATGATCTCGTCAGCGGAGACGGTGACACCCTTGCCCATCTTGGCACGGTCGGGAGCCCAGTCACGGATGTCGTACTTGGGGGCGCGATCGTTCCAGCTGATGAGGTTCAGCTCCTTGGTCCAGCCGGTGGGAGCCTGGGAGAGGACGCCGCATTCTTTCACAATTTCGTACTTCAGTTCTGCCATGGTAAAACACTCCTATTTATAAAAAAATTTGGAACAAATTCAGTGCCGTCGGTGACGGCGGGCCGATCAGCGGCCGGATAGCCAATCCTCCAGCCGGCCTAGCAATCCCTTACGGATAGGGGCGCGGTGAGGGGCATAGGTGGGATAACCGCCGCCCTTATTCCCTTGCTGCGGGGCGATGGGCTCCGGCGTCTCCTCCGGCGGTGAGGCGGGGGGAGGGGGAGCCGACCATCGCGGGGTCGTCACAGCGCGGGCGGGCGGATTAGCGAAAAAAGCGGTCGTCGCCGGCGGCGTCCTGCACCGTGCCCATCCACTCGCTCATGGCGGCAGAGAGACGGCTATCGTTGGACACCTTCTCCTGGCGGAGAGCCTGACGGCGGCGGTCCACGTCATCCTGCATGGTGGCCAACTGGGCCATCAGGGCAGAGATGGTGTCCTGTACCGACGCCATCGCGTCGTCAGCCTGACGGTTGGTGCGGTCGATATAGGGGCGTACGATGCTGTCCACCCGCTCGTTGGCGGATTTGGCATCGCCCAGCACCTTCTCATAGCGGTCGATGGACTGTTGCATCGCCTCCATCTGGGCATCCTGGCGGGCCACCTGCTGGCGGCTCTCGTCCAGTTCGCGGGAGATGATCTCCTTTTGCTCCAGCTGCGCCTTGGCGTCGGCCAGGGCGGCGATGGCGGTGTCGCGCTCCTCGGCGGTGGTGGCCAGCTCCTGATCCAGCTGGGCGGTGCGGCGCTGAGCCTCCTCCAGCTGGACGGCCATCTCCTCGATGGTGGTGGCGGCCACCGACAGATCGTTGGCGGTGTCGGTCACCTTCTGCTGCAACTCCTTGAGCAGATCCTCGGCGGTCTGCAGCTGCTCGGCGGCGGCAGCGGCCTGGGCCTGAGCCTCCTCAGCCTGCGCCTGCATGGCCTCGCGGTCGGCGACGGCCGCGTCGGTGGTGGCCTGGAGCTCCTTGCGCTCCGCGTCCCACGCGGCGGTGATCTCATCGATGTATTGCAGCACTTCCTGCTTATTAAAACCTCTGAATGCGTTACGGAACATACCATTTTGCGCCATAAAGCCACATCCTCTCTAAGAGCATAGTCGTCATTGGTTGTAAATATCCTTATATTTAAACCATTATAGCATAAATAAGAAATAAATGTAAAGACTTTCGTTAAAAATCCGACATAAAAATAGAAAAAGACCCACACGAATCCGTGTGGGTCTTACTTCTAAAGTGTGAGTGAGCCTGTAAGCCGAGTTCTGTCGTGAACAGCCATCTATCTGGGCCGCCTGTTGCCAGACGGCTCTAGCCTTCCGTTGGAGCACATCGGGCCAATGTATCGCTCCGGTCGAAGTTGCTTCGGATAGGGTTTACAGGGCCGCATTGTCTCCAATGCGCCGGTGAGCTCTTACCTCGCCTTTCCACCCTTACCTATGGCGGGGCCATAGGCGGTATATTTCTGTTGCACTTTCCCTAGGGTCACCCCCGGCGGCCGTTAGCCGTTATCCTGCCCTGTGAAGCTCGGACTTTCCTCACATACGGAGTACCGTATGCGCGGCTGCTCAGCTCACTCAGGCTATTAGTTTACCGCAAAATCTGTTGTTTGTCAAGCGCAGGCCACACGACGCATGGCGTCGCGGCGCTGTGCCGCCTGTTCGAAGGCGGCGCGGGAGCGAGCCAGCTCCTCGCGGCGGCGACGGCGGGCGCGCTTGTTGCGGGCGCGAATCAGATCCTCGCGCAGCACCTCGCCGCTGGCGGTCAGGATGAGCACCTGCAGGGCGATGAGCAGGGCGGACACCACGGGGGTGAGGGACAGCTGAATCTGGGCGGCGAAGGCCGCATCCACCAGCGCCACCACCAGCGGCACAGCCGCCAGCTGGCGGGTGATGCCGTAGTGTCCCTTCGCGATCATCAAAGCGGCGACCAAAGCCAGAGCAAAATCAATAAACAATGTAAACATAAGACCTACCTCCTATGACAATATCTCCGTCGTTCGCGAATCGAACAAGCGTTCCGAACAAGTGTTCTATACTCATTATAGCGTCATTTTCGCAAAAATCAAGTGTTTTTCACAAAAAACCGAAAAAATGTTCGTTTTTGTTCGATTTACCAAAAACGGGGCTGTTCTTTTGTTGTGTCTGTAGTATAGCAGAACCAATGGGACATAAAAAGGACAATGAAATGTGAAGAAAAAGAAAAAATCCGCCATACAGCGGATTTTCACTCAAGATTCGCTCTTTTCGATAGCCATTTGCTTAAGCAGGTCGTGCAGGTCGGCGCCGTGGCGGCATTCGGTCTCCGCCATGCGGGAGAACAGTTCGGAGATGGTGGGATTTTGTATTTCCCGGGCATAGAGTTGATAGTCGCGGATGAGTTCCATGGTGTTTTGCCACGCCCGCAGTACGCGGTCGCGGTCGGAAATGTGGATAGGCTCGTGGGGCTGCACAGTCATTCCTCCTTTTGAGGGTAGTATGCCCCAAAAGCCAACAAAAAACCGCCCCTACCGAAGTAGGGGCGGTTTCATTATTCCTTATAGGGAATTACTCCTCGACGGGAGCCTCCTCAGCGGCAACTTCCTCAGCAGCCTCGGCGGGAGCTTCGGGCTCCAGCAGAGCGCGGATGGACAGGCTGATGCGCTTGCGGTCGTAGTCGATGGCGGTGATCTTAGCGGTGATCTCCTGACCGACCTGCAGCTCATCCTGAGGCTTCTCAACGCGATGGTTGGCAATCTGGCTGATGTGCACCAGACCGTCGATACCGGGCATGATCTGAGCGAACACGCCGAAGGTGGTCATGCCGACAACCTTAGCGGTGACAACAGAATCGATGGGATACTGAGCCTTGAAGATCTCCCAGGGGTTGTCCTCGGTCTTGCGATAGCCCAGAGAAATCTTGCGCTTGTCGGCATCCAGAGCCTTGATGAAGACGGTGACGGTGTCGCCCACGTTCATCACCTCAGAGGGATGCTTAATGCGGCTCCAGGACATCTCGGAGATGTGAACCATACCGTCCACACCGCCCAGGTCCACGAAAGCACCATAGGAAGTCAGAGACTTAACAGCGCCGGTGTACTCCTGGCCGACCTCGGCCTGAGCCCAGAAGGCAGCCTCCTGCTCCTTGCGGGCGGCCTGAGCCACCAGACGGATGGAGCCGACGGCGTGACGGCGATGGGTGTTGACCTCCAGGATCTTCAGCTGGACAGCCTGACCCTTCAAGGGGCTCAGGTCCTCCATGCGGCCCACGGAAGCGTGGGAAGCGGGAACGAACACGCGGACACCGTTGGTGACCACCAGCACGCCGCCCTTGATGACCTCGGTGACGGTACCATCCAGGATGGCGCCCTCAGCCTCGGCATCCACAATGATCTGCCAGCCCTTCAGAGCGTCGACGCGCTTCTTGGACAGCATGATGGTGCCTTCCTGATCGTTGGTGCGCATGATGAGCAGCAGCAGCTCGTCGCCAACCTTCACCAG
>JAZREF010000014.1:0-2679 GCA_045660625.1 Acutalibacteraceae bacterium | reverse complement strand
TTTGTAACTCATGACGCTCTTTGGCGTCTTAATTTGAAAACAATTTCTTGTTTCCGGATTCTTCTCATACTGAGTAAGAATTAACGGGTATTTTGTGTGTTTTCGTTCTTGTCTTACACTGTTTAATTTTCAAGGTCCTCTCGCTGCTTTCGAGCTCCGCTAGGCGCGTTTCTCGCAGACAGCTTTGCTATAATACCACCAACAAATCCATTTGTCAACACTTTTTTGAAAGTTTTTTTGATTTTTTGCGACTTTTTTCCGCCTTCTACGTTTTGCACTATTTCGCTTCACAAACGCTATCCAAACTGTGCAAAAAGCCTCCGAAAAGCGAACTTCTCGGAGGCTTTCTATTATATCCTATAATTTACTTCTTTTCCGGGATGGCTTTCAGCAGATACACCACGCCGATAATCGTGAGGGTCACCGCGAAAATACCGGTCATACCGTAGCCCATAATCGGCAGGGCATTCAGCAAATACTCAATATTCATATCTCATACCTCCTTAAATGCCTAGCTTGCCCTTGACCAGAGCCAGGATCAAGCCACCGGCGATGACCGAAGCAATCTGGCCGGACACGTTGACGCCGATGGAGTGCATCAGCAGGAAGTTCTGGTTGTCCTCGTCCAGGCCCATCTTATGCACCACGCGGGCGGACATGGGGAAAGCAGAGATACCGGCCGCACCGATCATGGGGTTGATCTTCTTCTTGGAGAACATATTCATAAACTTGGCGATCATCACACCGGCGAAAGTGTCGAAGATGAACGCGAACAGACCCAGGCCGATAATCAGCAACGTCTTCCAGGTCAGGAAGTCCTCCGCCTTCATACGGGCGGAGATGGTGATGCCCAGGAACAGGGTGATCAGGTTTGCCAGCACCTTCTGCGCCGTCTCGGACAGAGAATTCAGCACGCCGCACTCGCGAATCAGGTTGCCGAACATCAGGAAGCCAATCAACGCCACCGCGTCGGGCGCCACCAGACCCACAATCACCGTCACCACAATGGGGAACAGAATCTTGGTCAGGCGAGACACCGGCTTGCCAGAGGAGTTATCCATACGGATCTGGCGCTCCTTCTTGGTGGTGCACATCTTAATCACAGGGGGCTGCACCAGCGGCACCAGCGCCATATAGGAATACGCCGCCACCATAATGGCGCCCATATAGTCGGAGTCCAACTCCATCGACACCGCGATGGCGGTGGGGCCGTCGGCCGCGCCGATGGTACCGATGGAGGCCGCATTCTTCAAGTCAAAGCCGCACAGAGAGGCCAGACACAGGGTGAAGAAGATACCAAACTGTGCCGCCGCGCCGAAAATCATCAGCTTAGGATTGGAGAGCAGCGGGCCGAAATCGATCATCGCACCGATACCGATGAACAAGATCAGAGGCATCAGTTCGCCATAATCGTTGCTGATACCAAATCTAAACAACGTGTCGATGACGTGATTGACGCCACCCTCGGGATTGGCGGTGGGCAGGTTCACCAGAATGGCGCCGAAACCCATAGGGAGCAACAAGGTGGGCTCCATATCCTTTTTAATCGCCAGATAGATCAGCAGACCACCAATGACCCACATCACTACCTGCTGCCATTGCAGATGTTGGAAATTTTGCCACAGAGCTTCCATAAACAACATCGTCCTTTCCCGTGTTATACCTATTATATAATAATACGAGAAATCCTAAAATGCAACTGTCTTTTACACAATTGCTTCAAAAGAGGTAATGTATTTTTCCGCCACCTCGGGTATCCGCGCGGCGTTCTGCGGGGTGTGGGGACACAACACACCGCACACCTGCATCCCTGCCACGGCGGCGTTGACCACCGCCACGGGATTGTCGTCGTAGTAGAGGATCTCCTCGGCCGACAGGCCGATATCCCCCACCACCCGCAGGAACAATTCGGGGTTGGATTTGCCCATACCGTAATCCTCCACCGTCCACACCCGCTCGAACCAGTCGAATACGCCGTTGTTGCGCAGACAGGGGTCGGTGACACTGTGGGGGCTGGCGGTAAGCACGAACAGCCGTGCCCCCTCCTCCCGAAGGCGGCGCAGATACGCCTCGACGCCGGGCATCAGGCGAATGCGGTGGGCGTATTCCCGATACATCCGCTCCTCCAGGCGACGGGTGACCTCCTCCACCGTGCCGGGCACCCCCATCTCGCAGAACAGCGCCGCCGTGGGCGGCACGCCCTGAGGGTGCATCTTGGCAATCATGTCCTCTTTATCGTAGGCAATCCCCTCTTCGTCCAGCACAGGCAGCATCGCCCCGTCAAACCGCGACCAGGAATCCACCAGCGTATCGTCCAAATCAAACACCACTGCTTTAATCATTGATTCTCTCCGTTTCTACTACCTTTTACCCATTGTTCACTCTTTGATACACACGGACGTAATCCACATACATACTTTGAGGCAGATTACCGCCGTTCGTGGCCTGATCGGCATTCCAGCCGCATATCGCCATGTTCATAATGAGATAATGTGGATTATCCTCATTAGAAAAAGCAAAATCCAAATCGGCGCAGGACACGTCGGTCATCTTATAGCGGCCATAATCGTCATAGGCAGGCAATCGATAGACTTTGCCTATCTCCTTATCAGCGCCATCGTACCAAGCCAAATAATCTCGTCCGTCAGGATCGGTGCCCCAACGAATCTGATTGAGAAG